>NZ_JALZVX010000054.1 GCF_023299985.1 Lacinutrix sp.
ATTTTAAATACTTTGTTGCTCAATTTTTCAAAACAGAGTTTCACTAATAAAAAAAGCTTCAGCAAATGCTGAAGCTTTAAAAGTCGGGGTGGCAGGATTCGAACCTGCGGCCTCCACGTCCCAAACGTGGCGCGATAACCGGGCTACGCTACACCCCGAAAACAGTTATCAAAATAAGTCTGTTAAATTTCAGAAGTGCAAATATACCTTACTTATTTAAATAACAAACTATTTTTATTGTAAATTGTACAAAACATTTCAATTATATAATGAGAGCGAAAAACCTAATTTATTTATTACTGTTTTTAATGTCCTTTACTGCTTGTGCTCAAGACAAGAATCCAGTAAATAAAAACAACACACACGAAGTTGTTGTTCCAGAATTAACTAATCCTTGGGGATTTGTATTCTTGCCAGACAGTTCTATATTAATTACTGAAAAAGAAGGCAAAATAATTCATTTTAAGGATAATGTTAAAAAGGAGATTAAAGATTTACCAGAAATTTATGTTCGAGGTCAAGGTGGATTATTAGATATAAATATTCATCCAGATTTTAAAAATAACGGTTGGATCTATTTTTCTTATGCTTCACCTAAAGGAGAAGAAAAAGGTGGAAATACGGCTATAATGAGAGCTAAAATAGAAAACGGTTCTCTTGTTGAAAAACAACTACTCTACAAGGCAGAGCCTAACACTACAAAAGGTCAACATTTTGGTTCAAGAATAGTTTTTGGCAAAGAAGGCTGTCTTTATTTTACAATTGGAGAACGTGGTAATCGCGATGAGAACCCACAAGATATCACAAGAGATTGTGGGAAAATTTACAGATTAAATGCAGATGGTAGTGTACCAGAAGATAATCCTTTTGTAAACTCTAAAGATGCAAAAAAAGCCATTTGGTCTTATGGCCATCGCAATCCGCAAGGCATGGAATTACATCCAGACACTAAAGAAATTTGGACGCACGAGCATGGACCAAAAGGTGGTGACGAAATAAATATTATTAAAAAAGGAAAAAATTATGGTTGGCCAATAATTACTTATGGTAAAAATTATTCTGGTACTACTATAACAGATGAAACAACAAAAGCAGGTATGGAACAACCTATTCACTATTGGGATCCATCTATTGCTCCAAGTGGTATGGCTTTTATTTCTTCAAAAAAATACGGAGACTGGAAAGGTAGTTTATTAGTAGGCTCATTAAAATTTAGCTACTTAAACCGTTGCGAATTAAAAGATGGTAAAGTTGTTAAAGAAGAAAGATTGTTAGATGGTATTGGCAGAGTACGTTCTATAGAACAAGGACCAGATGGCTATATTTATGTAGGTGTCGAAAATTTAGGTATTGTTAAATTAATAAGAAATTAAATATACATATGAAGAACTTTAGCTTTAGTTTGGGTCTTCTTTTTTTGGTTTGCGCCTGTAACTCTTTAGATAAAAAAATGGCACTAAACAATGCTAGTGTCAATCAAGATTTTTCTGAAGGCAAAGAAATTTATAATGATTTTTGCATGCAATGCCACATGGCAAATGGTGAAGGTGTTACAAAGGTATTTCCGCCTTTAGCTAAATCAGATTATTTAATGACTAAAACATTAGAAAGCATTAAAGCTATTAAATACGGTCTTTCTGGGGCTATTACTGTAAATAGTATAAAATACAATACAGCAATGGCTTCACCTGGCTTGAGTGATGACGAGGTTGCTAATGTAATGAACTATATTACAAACAGTTGGGGAAACGAAAATACGTCGTTAATAACTGAAGAAGAAGTTTCGAAGGTTGAGCGCTAATATTTTGCTGTAAATTCCTAAATTTGTTTGGGTAAATTAAAACTTAAAACATGCTTATAATAGGAATTGCTGGAGGAACAGGTTGTGGGAAAACAACTGTAGTAGAGCAAATAATGAACGAATTACCAGAAGGTGAGGTTGGTGTAATTTCTCAGGATTCGTACTACAAAGACACCTCTCACATGTCTTACAAGGAGCGCGTGAAAATTAATTTCGACCATCCAAAATCTATTGATTTTAAACTATTAAGACAGCATTTAACAGCCTTAAAAGCTGGCGAAAATATAGAGCAACCTGTATATTCTTTTGTAGAGCATAACAGAACTAAAGAAACCGTTACTACACATCCAAAACGCGTCATGATAGTCGAGGGTATATTAATTTTAAGTAAGCAGAAAATTCGCGATATGTTTGATATTAAAATTTTTGTACATGCAGATAGCGACGAGCGTTTAATTAGACGTGTAAAAAGAGATATTGCAGAACGTGGTAGAGACATAAACGAGGTATTAACACGCTACCAAACAACCTTAAAGACAATGCACCAGCAATTTATTGAGCCAATGAAAGAATATGCAGATTTAATAATACCTAACAATAAATACAACACAGTTGCTGTTGATATTGTACGCACAATAATTAATGAAAAACTGACTTAATGCCAAAGTTTTTAAAAAATAAATTCTTGATTATCTTTATAGCATTCGCAGCATGGATGTTATTTTGGGATAGTAATTCATTATCAATACATAATATATTAAATAAGGATATCGAAAAACTTGAGAACGAAAAAGAATACTACAAAAAAGAAATAGTTAAAGATAACAAGGCTATTAAAGAATTAAAAAAAGAAGAAGGTTTAGAAAAATTTGCTCGCGAGGAATATTACATGAAACGTGAAAACGAAGACATATATATTATTGAATATCAAGACAGTTTAAAAGTTACAACAGATGAGTAAAAAACTATTTAGCGATTTTGATAGTGTTTCGGCAAAAGCCTGGAAACAAAAAATTCAAGTAGATTTAAAAGGCGCAAATTATAACGATACTTTAATTTGGAATACCGAAGAAGACATTAATGTAAAACCTTTTTATCATAAAGATGACTTTGAAGACAAATTGTTTACAGAAATTCAATCTAACGCTTGGTCTATTTCTCAATCCATTTTTGTTTTCGATGTGGAAAAATCTAACGCTAAAGCTATAAACGCTATAGAAAGAGGTGCAGAAAACATTATTTTTATTCTCCCAAATAAAGAAGTATCCATAACTACTTTATTACAAAACATAGACACTACTTCTACTCCATTATATTTTGAATTACAATTTATAGATCCAGAATATGCTAAACAATTATCTGCTATTTCTGGAGTTACCCTTTTAACAGACATAATTGGAAATCTTGCCAAGTCTGGCAATTGGTTTAGTACTTTAAATAGTGATTACGAGCAATTAGAAAAAATTATCTCTACAAATAACAATACGCTTTCTGTGGATTTAAGTTTATATCAAAATGCAGGTGCAACTATTGTACAGCAACTAGCTTATAGTTTGGCTCATGCTAATGAGTATTTAAATAATTTTAAAACCAATTTAAAATCCCAAATAACATTTAAGGTTTCGGTAGGAACAAACTATTTTTTTGAAATAGCAAAAATTCGTGCACTAAGAATCCTTTGGAAAACTTTAGCTTTAGAATATGGCGTTAATAAAACATGCCACATTATTGCAACTCCTACAAAACGTAACAAAACATTATACGATTACAACACCAATATGCTACGTACAACTACAGAGTGCATGAGTGCTATTCTTGGTGGTGCAAATACCATTTGTAATCTTGCTTACGATGCTATTTACCATAAAGACAACGAATTTGGTGAGCGTATTTCTAGAAATCAGCTTTTGGTTTTAAAGCATGAAAGCTATTTTAATGCTGTTGAAAATGCTTCAGATGGTGCATATTACATTGAGAGTTTAACTCAGCAACTTTCAGAAAAAGCATTAGCTCTTTTTAAAGATCTAGAACAAAAAGGTGGATTTCTTAAGTTATTAAAAGAAGGAGTAATTCAGAAAAAAATAAAAGAAAGCGCAGCTAAAGAACAAGCAAGTTTCGATAGTGGAAACATTATTTTACTTGGTACTAATAAGCACCCAAATAAAGACGATAGAATGAAAAACGATTTAGAACTCTATCCTTTTTTAAAAATGAATGCAAGAAAAACATTAATTGAACCTATTTTAGAAAAGCGATTAGCAGAAAAATTAGAACAAAACCGATTAAAAACTGAATAAATATTTTACAAATGAAAACAACAATTAAACTTTTAGCCTTACTAATTTTAGTTACAGTTTCAAGTTGTAACAACTCAAAAAAAATAGAGTTTAAATACACAGAAAGCATAAAATTATTGACTTGCGACTTACCAAATGTCGACTTATTAAAAGAGGCTATTTATGCTTTCGAGAATGATATAATTAATACCTACGACGCGCAAAATAGAAATATAGTAAAAAGCTACACTAGCTATATAAATTTAAAATCTAGAAATAAAGCAGATGTAAAAGAAATTGCTAGTGCGCACAGTTTAGCAATTGCTAAAGCGCTAAAAGAAGACACTAATTTATGGACTGTAAGCAATGGCGTAACAACACTTAACACGTCTCATTCTTTAATAATAGACTGCATAGCAAATAACATAAAAAATAAGGACATTAAAACAAGCTATAAAGCTTTATTAAGCACCAATAGCTTTAAATCAAATTTAATCTTACCTCTTTTTATAGGTAACACTGGAGTTATTCAAACAGATGGAAGTTTAAAATCTTTCGTGGCATTAGAATACTTTTATTCTCAATTATTAGATGTAAGACTAGAAGAACTAAAGAATCCAAATCCGCAATTACAACCTGAACCTATAAAACCTGCTGTAAACAAAGTTGACTTCAATAAAACACCCAAAGTAAATTAAGCATACGCTCACACGCTGGACATAATCACTATTAATGATAAGAAAAAACCTTCAACATATTACCATAGAATCTAAAACAAGTACTAAAGAGCCAAAAGCAAGTTCTTTTTTAACTGCCGAAGATATTACTGTAAAATCTAATTACTCAAAATCCGATTTAAAAGATGTAGAGCATTTAGATTTTGTAGCAGGTATTGCACCAAATTTACGTGGACCATACTCAACTATGTATGTTCGCAGACCTTGGACTATAAGGCAATATGCAGGTTTTTCTACTGCTGAAGAAAGTAACGCTTTTTACAGAAGAAATTTAGCTGCTGGACAAAAAGGATTATCTGTAGCCTTCGATTTGGCAACACATCGCGGTTACGATAGTGACCATGAACGCGTTGTTGGAGATGTTGGAAAAGCTGGTGTTGCTATTGATAGTGTTGAAGATATGAAAGTATTGTTCAACCAGATTCCGCTAGATAAAATGAGCGTTTCTATGACTATGAATGGTGCTGTTTTACCAATCTTAGCCTTTTATATTGTAGCAGCTCAAGAACAAAACGTAAAGTTAGAAGACTTAGCAGGCACTATCCAAAACGATATTTTAAAGGAGTTTATGGTACGTAATACGTACATCTATCCTCCTACACCATCGATGCAGATAATTTCGGATATTTTTGAATACACTAGTAAAAATATGCCAAAATTTAACAGCATTAGTATTTCTGGTTATCACATGCAAGAAGCTGGAGCAACCTGTGATATTGAATTAGCTTACACACTAGCAGATGGTTTAGAATACATAAGAAAAGGACTAGCAGCAGGAATGGATATTGATACTTTTGCGCCTAGACTGTCTTTCTTTTGGGCTATTGGCATGAATCATTTTATGGAAATTGCTAAAATGAGAGCTGCCAGAATGTTATGGGCTAAATTGGTAAAACAATTTAACCCAAAAAACACAAAATCTTTAGCTCTACGTACGCATTGCCAAACTAGTGGTTGGAGTTTAACAGAACAAGACCCTTTTAATAATGTAGCACGAACAACTATTGAAGCTACTGCTGCAGCTTTTGGTGGCACACAAAGTTTACATACTAATGCCTTAGACGAAGCTATTGCATTACCAACAGATTTCTCTGCAAGAATTGCAAGAAACACACAAATATTTTTACAAGAAGAAACCCATATTACTAAAACTGTAGATCCTTGGGCTGGTAGTTTTTATGTTGAAAAACTAACACACGATATCTCGCAAAAGGCATGGGCTTTAATTGAAGAAGTTGAAGAACTTGGTGGCATGACCAAAGCCATAGAAGCTGGTATTCCAAAACTAAGGATTGAAGAAGCTGCTGCAAGAAAACAAGCACGCATAGACTCTGGACAAGATATTATTGTTGGTGTTAATAAGTATGTTTTGGATGAAGAAGATCCTCTTCATATTTTAGAAGTCGATAACCAAACCGTTAGAAAACAACAAATTGGACGTTTAGAAAAAACAAAAGCCGAACGTGACACTAAAAAAGTAACTGAAGCTTTGCAACATTTAACTGAGGCTGCTCGATTATCTAACAAAACCAGAGACTCTAATGTTAGTGCAGATAATAATTTACTACATTTAGCAGTAATAGCAGCAAGAGAACGTGCTACTTTAGGAGAAATTAGTGATGCTTTAGAAGCTGTTTATGGCAGATACAAAGCGCAAATAAAAACATTTTCTGGTGTGTATAGTAAAGAAATAAAAGACGATTCTAGCTTTAAAAAAGCACAAGAATTAGCAGACACTTTTGCCGAACAAGATGGTCGAAGACCTCGAATAATGATTGCTAAAATGGGACAAGATGGTCATGATCGTGGTGCTAAAGTTGTGGCTACTGGTTATGCAGATGTTGGTTTCGATGTCGATATTGGTCCATTGTTTCAAACACCACATGAAGCTGCAAAACAAGCTGTAGAAAACGATGTGCATATTCTTGGTGTCTCTTCTCTTGCAGCAGGACATAAAACTCTAGTACCACAAGTAATAGAAGAACTAAAAAATTATGGTCGCGAAGATATTATGGTTATTGTTGGTGGTGTAATACCTAAACAAGATTACCAATATTTATTTGATGCTGGAGCTGTTGCTGTATTTGGTCCTGGAACTAAAATTAGCGAAGCTGCTATTACTATTTTGGAGGTTTTAATTGATTAGACAGTAATAAAAATCTTCTATTATTTTACTTAACATTCGTTTAAACCTTAGCTATAAATATTTAATTCTAAATTACGAATATAAAACCAACTAAAAAACATGAAAAAACCACTACTAACTATCTTAATTGCAATTATTAGCGTAAATTGTTTTGCTCAGATTTCTTTTGAAAAAGGTTATTTTATAGATAATAACGATCAAAAAACAGAATGTCTAATTAAAAATATTGATTGGGTAAATAATCCAACAGAGTTTCAATATAAAGCAGCAGAAGAGTTAGAAAAAAAAACAAATAATATATTATCAGTTAAAGAATTCGGGATCTATAATGAGTCAAAATACGTAAGAAGCACAGTAAATATTGATAGATCTAGTAGCAAATTGAATGAATTAAGCACTTCTAGAGTCCCTACTTTTAAAGAAGAAAAACTTTTTTTAAAAGTTCTAGTTGCAGGTAAAGCAAATTTATATCAATTTAGAGAGAATGCTTTAGTTAGATTCTTTTATAGTAAAGATAATTCGACTGCTATTAAGCAATTAGTTTTCAAAAACTACAAATCTTCTGGAGATTTGATTGGTGAGAATAATTTATTCAGACAGCAATTATTTAATGATTTAAAATGTAATACGGTTACAATTAAAGATGCAAGTAGAATTAAGTATGAAAAAGATGATCTTACAGCATTTTTTGTAACATACAATGAATGTAATAATTCTGAATTAACAAATTTTGAAGAAAATAAAAATAGAGATTTATTTAATTTAACTGCAAGAATAGGGTTTAATAATTCTTCTTTACTTATTTCAAATCCAATAACAGATCCACAAATAGTAGACTTTGGAAGTAAATTAAACTTAAGAATAGGACTAGAAGCAGAATTTATTCTACCATGGAATAAAAACAAATTTGCTGTTATTTTGGAACCTACATATCAAAATTTTAAATCGGAAGAAACAGTTTCAAATAAAGCTGTTATAATAGATTACTCTTCAATAGAAATACCTTTAGGAATAAGATATTCTTCCTTTATTAACGACAATTCTAAGGTGTTTATTAATGGGTCTTATATATTAGATATAACTAACAATTCAACAGTTGTATTTGATAGAGATATTAATTTAGAAATTACAAATTCATTTAATTTTGGTTTTGGAGTAGGTTATAAACAAAACGATAAATATAGTTTAGAATTGAGATATCAAACAAGAAGAGGATTACTTAATACTTTTCAATTTTTTGGTACAGATTATAAAACGATATCTTTAATATTTGGATATACAATACTTTAGTAAATAGTAAATTTTCTTTACTGTCCAAAAAGATTATTTTTATTACAGAAGGCTTATAAAACCAAGGTTTAAATACGATAAAATAAAATCAGTTAGGCTGGAAGTTATTTTAAATATTATGGCTCATAAAAAAATAGTTATTGGCCATATACCTGTAAAAATATTTCAACATTTTTTAAGGGAAAGGTAATTATAAAACCTTAAAATAAGCATCTAGAAAGAGTAACCTATCCTCTAAAAATAACTTTAAGTAGTCGTAGTGCTCTTTATTAGAGTCTTTGTTTAACTTATTCTGCTAAACAAGTTGCTCTCTTTCGTAAACTTTTTCCTCTGTAAATTTAGTGTAGATTTCATCAATTTTAGACATAAGTGTTTCGTTACTAAAATAGGTTTCTCTTAAAGCCATCCATCTGGCTTTCACTTTTTCTTTATAACCATTTGGATTTAATTCTAATAGTCTATTAAAAAGACCATTTCCATAAACACCATAGTATTCGTTATTTCTAAACACTTCAACATATTTCACCTCGAAATTACTTTTAGCTTTAGGTTCTTTTTCAATATAATGAGGCTGGTGTATTTTTGTCCACAATTTAGTAGCTATAGTAAGAACGTAAACGTAATGGTTCGTTATACATAGCGTCTAGAATCCAATCATCGTCAGAGCGCATGCCTTTAAATTTTATATCTTTTTTTTCTTTGGAAACAAGATCTGCCCAAAACTCTAAATCGAAAGATTTTTTGGAAAGCCTAAAGATAAATTTCCGCGATACCTAACTCCCATTGTGCTTTCAATATATTCTCCAGTATTAAAATAGGTAAATTGACCAGCTATTTTTTGATCACTATTTATTTTTAAAGTGTCCATTTAATATGAACTATTGGTAGTTTAGAAATGTATAAAGTATAATCTTCACCATTAGTAACACTATTAGCTTCTGCATACGATAACTGCTTAGAAATTTCGTTTACACTAAAATTTTCGTTAAACCTTAAAATTGCGATACTTTTATTTACAGCATTAAGTGAATCTAGATTTTTGGTATGCCATAACTCCCTTTTTCTGCAACAATATCTTGTGCAAAAGTTGTAGTGAAATTTGACCCGTCCTGAAATAAGGCTACATAATTTTAAACATTATGTATAGAAATGACAAAGTAATTAGACGTTACAGTGAACCTTTTAAATTAAAAATTTT
>NZ_JALZVX010000055.1 GCF_023299985.1 Lacinutrix sp.
ATATTTAGAGTTGTTGTTTTACTTACCTTTATATTTAGCATTCCAGATGTGCTTAATTTTATTACGCCATCTAAAGCATTAACAAATGTTATTAATGGTATTCCTTTAGCAAAACATAGTTTAGGTTGGGTTTTACCAGCGTTAATTTCATTTTTAGTGTTAAATATTAAAACTTTTACGACTAATAAAATTACTAGTTAGCAAACCAATGGCAGTACAAGACATTTCAATCTATAAATACAAAGATCTTTTTTCGTTAAGCGTCGTACAGTTCGATAAAGCTTGTGTTGTAAATAAACCAGAACAAATAGATGCCTATAGTATTTATTGGGTAAAAGAAGGCAAAGGAACCTATAATATCGATTTTAAAAGTTACTCGTTTACAGAGAACGTTTTATTTTTTCTCTCACCAGGACAAGTATTCTCGGTAGATTCCGAAAAAATAAAAGAAGCCTATAAAATCTCATTCGTTCCCGATTTTTACTGCATTCAAACACACGATAAAGAAGTAGCATGTAATGGTGTGTTATTTAATAATGTTTACCAAACGCCTTTTGTAAAACCATGCGAAAACGACACCAAGAAACTCAGTTTTATTCTTGAAAGCCTCATCGAAGAATTTAAAAATACCGAAACTGCCCAATACGATATGTTGCAAACCTATTTAAAGCAATTCATTATCCATTCGGTACGCATACAAAAAGAGCATCATCCTATAAAAACAGATGTAGAAACAAAACTTTTTAAAGACTTTAGTTTACTTGTAGAGCAAAATTACAAAACACTACACTCTGTAACAGATTACGCAAATAGGCTGGCAATCTCGCCAAAATCTCTAACAAAAAATTTCCAGAAAGCAGGCGCACAAACACCAAGCGATTTTATTAAAACCCGAATCATCCTAGAAGCAAAACGCCAACTCGTTTACACCAACGAAGCTATCAAACACATAGCTTACAACCTAGGTTTTAACGACTCTGCATACTTTAGCAGGTTTTTTACCAAAGCAACTACAAAGTCACCACTTCAATTTAGAAAAGAATATTAAACTTTTGGGCGTGACCTTGCAGGTCAGGCTATACACTATATCTTTTTTTGCAATATATGGCAGCAAAAAAAGGATGCCGTTTCTATCCTTCACGCGAAATTACAGGTTCGAAAACGCTATAAAACTCAATAAAAATAAGGTAGTCCAAGCATAAGGAACTTTTGTCCATTTTTTAAAGAGACTTCTCGTTGCATCTTTGCAGTGTAATTAATTAGTAACATTAAAACACAACTAATTATGAAAACAACACAAAACACACAATGTTCAAATTGTTAGGGCTGTCAAGTTTATAACGAAGAAAAGCCAGAACAACAATTATGTAAATGTTCAAAATAAAATAAATAAAACTAATAATAATAATTTCTGCTTATGCAGAAACACAAAAAATAAAATTTTATGAGTACAAGAATCGAAACATTAGATCCAGCAAAAACAACAGGAAAATCTAAAGAATTATTTAATGCAGTACAAAGCAAATTAGGTTTTATACCAAACCTAATTAAAGTATTTGGCAACTCTCCAGCAACATTACAAACTTATTTAAGTTTAGGAGAATTAACAGCAAGCGGTAACTTTTCTAACAAATACCGTGAGCAATTAGCGCTAGCAATTGCAGAGTCTAATTCTTGTAACTACTGCTTATCTGCACACACTGCAATTGGGAAAATGAATGGTTTAGATCTAGAACAAGCGCAACAAAGTCGTCAAGGCTTAGCTAGTGATGCTAAAGATCAAGCAGGTTTACAATTTGCTCAAGCAGTAACAGAAAACAGAGGTAATGTATCTACAGAAGCTATTAATGCAGTAAAAGCAGCAGGTTTTAACGACAGCGATATTTTAGAAGTTGTATTAAACGTAGTCTCTAATACATTAACAAACTATGTAAACCATATAGCAGAAACAGAAATAGATTTTCCAGCTGTAGAAGCAGGAAAATTTGCAGCAATAAAATAGAAAAACAACAAGATAGAAAACAATAAACAATAAATAATTAAATCAAAAAAAAATGAAAAATTTAGTATTAGGAGTATTTTTAGTAGCCTTCACATTAATATCTGGAGCACAAGACAAAATGATGAAATCTGTAAAAACAATTTCATTAGAGCAAACATCTGGAGAATTTACACAAAAAGCACTAACAGTATCAGAAGGTACTTATGTATTTAATGTAACAAATACCAATGCAGCACCAGAAGTAGGATTAGTTTTAATTGAAGCTGGTAAAGATGGTAAAGATGCAAAAAACCATATTGCAAATGCTTACGTATCTCAAATGGTAAAGCATGGTGCAACAGAATCTTCAAAAGAAGTAACACTTACAAAAGGAACTTATAAATACTTTTGTCCTTTTAATAAAACGCCACAATATACTTTAGTAGTAGAGTAGTAATTAATTAGTTTTAATTAGAGAAAGCGAGCTTGTAAAAGGCTCGCTTTTTTTTAATATCTATAATTAACTGCTAGTTTTAGCAACATACAGTACTCTTATTTAGTAATTAATTCTGAAAGTACTTGCTTAAAAGTATCTACAGGTTGCGCACCAGTAACCGCACTTTTTCTATTAAAAACAACAGTAGGTACAGAGGTAACACCTAGGCTTTTCCAATAATTTTGTTTACTTCTTACTTCTTTTTGTGCTTCTTCATCATCTAACTTGGTTAAAGTTTCTTCAGCATTTAAACCAACAGTTTCTAAAGCTTCTTTTAAAATGTCTCTTTTAGAAACATCTTTACGATCACTAAAAAAAGCTTTGGTTAGCGCCATTTTTAAATCTGTTTGTTTTCCAGAATCTTTTGCATACTCTAGTAAAATATGAGCATCAAAAGTATTTACCATACGCATTTCATCAAAATAATCGAAAGTAAAACCAAATTCCTCTCCAATTTCTGTCATATTTTGCTTCGATTCTTTTTGCTGCTCTACAGTAGATCCATATTTTTCTGTAATATGTTCATTTACATTCTGTCCTTCGGCTGGCATGTTTGGATTTAATTCAAACGGTTGCCATTCTATTTCTACTTGATCTTGAAAACCAAGTTCTTGGATTGCTTTTTCTAAACGCTTATATCCAATGGTACACCAAGGACAAACAACATCTGAAACAATATCTATTTTTAATTTTTCAGTCATATTTTTTTTAAAATAAACCTTCCGAATTTACGGAAGGTTTCAAAGATTAAGAAACTATATTTTTATTTTTTCCAAGCAAAAGCTTGAAAAGGAGCATCTACTGGTGTGTTTGCAATATGATTTGTATAGTTGCTAATTACTTTTTGAGATAATCCTAAAATAACTTCTAGTACTTGTTGCTCTCCATAACCTGCTGCATAAAATACTGCTAATTCTTCTTGAGAAACATTCCCACGATTACGAACTACAGATAAAGTAAATGCACGTAAAGCCTCTAGTTTAATACTTTCAAGAGGTGTTTCGTTACGTAAAGCTTCTGTTATAGCATCGTCTACTTTCATCAATTTTGCAATTCCTGTATGTGCAGGAACACAGTAATGACAAGCATGTTCTACGTTTATTGTTTGCCATACTACAGTTAATTCATCTTCGTTAAAAGAAGATTCTCCAAATAATTTATGTAGTGTTTGGTAGGCTTCTAATGCTTTTGGAGCACTAGCTAAAACTCCATGTAAACCTGGTATCATACCAAATGATTTTTGTGAATTGCCTAAAAGTGGTTTACTGTTTTCTGGTGCTGTCTCGATGTTGTGAACTTTTAAAGTTGTCATAATTTTTCTTTTTAATTTGTTATTAATTATAATTTATTTCTAAACAATCGTTTAGTTATTTTGTAAAAAAAATGTATTAAATATTGTTAAATGTCATTTCTATGTAATCTTCAATTTCCTTTTGGCTATTAACTTTTGTTGCTGCTGCTAAACCATGTTTTGCTAATACTAAAAAGTTAGCTTGTTTTTGTATTGTATCTTCATCTTTTTTAGGATCTAATCTTAATTTTTCTATGAATAAATTTTTAAGGTTATCCATAAAAACAGTCATTTGTTTATTTATTAACTCATCTTCTATTAAAGAAAATTCATTATAAGTATTAGTAACTAAACATCCTTTTTCATTATTGTTTTGAAAGCCAATAGCAACAGAGTCGTTAAAAAACTGTTTAATATCTGTCACACCATTTGATGCATTTTTAAAGGTATCAAACATTGTTTTTGTTTTGTTTTTATAGCTTTTTATGCTTTCTAAAAAAATACCATGTTTGTTACCAAAACTAGAATAGATAGAAAATTTATTAATGCCCATTTCTTTTTCAAGCATTTGCATAGAAGTGTTTTCATAACCATTACGCCAAAATAAATGCATTGCTTTGTCTATAACTTCTTCTTCTATATATTGTTTTTTTCTAGCCATTATTTCTAATTACACCACAAAACTAACCAATCGTTTAGAAATAAAGAAGTGTTTTAATGTTTATTTGTATTTTTTATTAGTTGTTTAATCGCTTAATAGCAGAAAACGCCTTTTCTACACTATGGTCTTCAACCAAAACAGTAAACTCGTTTGTAGTAGAAATTACTTCGTATAGAGATATACCTTCCCAAGCAAAACGCTTAAAAATTTGGTAATACAAACCAGATATTTTAGAATTGTTTTCTGGTAGTCTAATACTAATTGCAGATAGGTTTTCTTGTAAACCAATCATAGTTTCAGATTTAAAATGGTGTTGCGTTTTTTGTTTTTCAGAAGCTGAAATAACCATATTACTTTCATAAATACCGCGTGAAAAACCATAAAAAACATTGCTGTCTATGTTTTCTAATAATTTACTATGACTTGTAATTAATGTTTTAGAATTTTTAAAAGTAAAATCTACCAAATTTGAGCGAACAGTAATATCGCCTAGGTTTTTTAAAACCGACTTTAATTTATTAGAATGCCTTAAATCTTTAGGTGGATTGTAACGACGTAGAGCCATCATTATCGCTCCAGTTTTTACTGGTTTACGTAACATAGCACCAATTGGCGCTTGTAACTCTTCGGCTAAAGCCGAAAAATTAATAATGCTTCTAGAGAGTGCTTCTTCAAGAAATGGTTGTGTTACTAATATCTCTTCAACGCAAGTAGCTATAGTTTTCATGTTGTTAATTATTTAACAATATGTGTAAAAATAGTATAATTTTTTCATTTTTATGGCTGTAGAACTGTTGTTAATTAGTTTTGATACAAATAATAAAAAAATGTTAGTATTAAAATTTGGAGGTACTTCTGTAGGGTCTATAGAAAACATGATTAATGTAAAAAACATCATTAACAATGGACAACAAAAAGTGGTTGTATTATCTGCAATGTCAGGCACAACTAATGGGTTAGTAAAAATATCAGATTACATAAAAAATAAAAATACGGACAACGCTTTA
>NZ_JALZVX010000056.1 GCF_023299985.1 Lacinutrix sp.
GCTGTTTGGTAGCCACTTCCTGTACCAATTTCTAAAACCTTATCTCCTCTTTCAATTTGCATTAATTCTGTTTGGAATGCTACTGTATAGGGTTGAGAAATAGTTTGGTCTGCAGCTATTGGAAACGCTTTATCTTGATACGCATGATCTAAAAAACTAGAATCCATAAACAAGTGTCTTGGTATTTTACCAATGGCATTTAGTACAGCTTTATTTGTAATGCCTTTGTTTATCAATAGTGTAACTAGTTGCTGTCTTAGGCCTTTATGTTTAAAAGTATCTTGCAAAATGGTAGTTAGTTTAGAATGCTAAAATTAACGAAAGATACTTCGTTTTAAAAGTAAATAGTCCATTTTAATTTTATTGTTAATATGAATTAATATTTTAATCAATTTTGTGAAATTCGTAGCTAAATATCTTATTTTTGAACAAAACGCAAATAGAATGATAAACGCTGGAGTTTTAGGTGCTGGACACCTAGGAAAAATTCATTTAAGATTACTAAATCAATCTACAAAATATAACCTTGTTGGTTTTTATGATTCTAGTGAAGAAAATGGTAAAAAAGTAGAAGCCGAATTTGGTTATAAATACTTTAATTCTATAGAAACCTTAATAGATGCTGTAGATATGGTAGATATTGTTACACCAACACTATCTCATTACGATTGTGCAAGACAAGCCATTGCAAAAGGCAAGCATATTTTTATAGAAAAACCAATTACCAATACGGTTGAAGAAGCCGAAACGTTAAGAAACTTAGTAGCAGAACATGCTGTTAAAGGTCAAGTTGGGCACGTAGAGCGTTTTAATCCTGCATTTATTGCAATAAAACACCAATTAGACAGCCCAATGTTTATTGAGGCACACCGTTTAGCAGAATTTAATCCAAGAGGAACAGATGTTCCTGTGGTTTTAGATTTAATGATTCATGATATTGATGTTATTTTAAGCGTTGTACAATCTAAAGTTAAAAGTGTTTCTGCAAGTGGAGTTTCTGTAATTAGCGCTACTCCAGACATTGCAAATGCGCGTATAGAATTTGTAAACGGTTGTGTTGCTAATTTAACAGCGAGTAGAATTTCGTTGAAGAATATGCGTAAAACACGTTTTTTTCAAAAAGACGCCTACATCTCTGTAGATTTTTTAGAGAAGAAATGTGAGGTTGTAAAAATGAAAGACGCTCCAGAAACACCAGGAGATTTCGATATGATTTTACAAAATGCCGAAGGTGTAAAGAAGCAAATTTATTTCGACAATCCAGATGTACCAACTAATAATGCCATTTTAGATGAGCTTGAAAGCTTTGCTGAAGCTATAAACACCAACACTAAACCAATAGTTACATTACATGATGGTACTGAGGCATTGCGTGTGGCTACAATGATTATTGATCAATTCTAGAAACAAAAACGTCATCACGAAAGAGGAACGATTGAAGTAATCTCTCTAAGATATAGATAATTTACATTTAAGTTTTAATACAAACAGATTGCCACGACTTAAAAAAGTCTCGCAATGACAATACAATATAGATGAAAAACATAGCAGTTATTGGAGCAGGAACCATGGGAAATGGTATTGCGCACACCTTTGCACAATCAGGTTTTAAAGTACAGTTAATAGATATTAGCGAAGAATCTCTAAAACGAGGTTTAGCAACTATTTCTAAGAATTTAGATAGAATGGTCGCTAAAGAAAGAATTAGTGAAGCAGATAAAACTGAAACTTTAGGCAACATAACAACTTATACTAGCATACCAGAAGGTGTTAAAAACGCAAGTCTAGTTGTTGAAGCTGCTACAGAAAACATAAATTTAAAACTAAAGATATTTAAGCAGTTAGATGAGTCTTGCCCAAAAGAGACTATTCTTGCTACAAACACATCGTCTATATCTATAACCCAAATTGGTGCAGTAACCTCACGACCAGAAATGGTTATTGGTATGCATTTTATGAATCCTGTACCAATTATGAAATTGGTGGAGATTATTCGTGGTTATAGTACAAGCGACCAGGTTACTAAAACCATAATGGAATTATCTAAAACATTAGGTAAAACACCAACCGAAGTAAACGATTATCCTGGTTTTGTAGCTAACCGTATTTTAATGCCAATGCTTAACGAATCTATAGAAACATTATATAATGGTGTTGCAGGAGTTGAAGAGATTGACACGGTTATGAAACTAGGTATGGCTCATCCAATGGGTCCATTACAGCTAGCAGATTTTATTGGCTTAGACGTTTGTTTGTCTATATTAAACGTTATGTACGACGGCTTTAAAAACCCTAAATATGCACCTTGTCCGCTATTGGTAAATATGGTAAATGCAGGAAAATTAGGCGTAAAGTCTGGTGAAGGTTTTTACGATTATACTGAAAGTAGAAAAGCCGAGAAAGTTGCGAAGCAGTTTTTGAAGTAAACAGTGTTCAGTGTTCAGTGTTCAGTAAGCTGAAAATAAATAATTAAGTTCAATTTTTAAATGTTAAGATATCAAGACTTATTAGCTTACAAAAAAGCATTTGCTCTAGCAATGAGCATATTTAATATATCTAAGACTTTTCTTAAAGAAGAAACATATTCACTTACAAACCAAGTTCGTAGATCATCTAGAAGTGTATGTGCAAATATGGCAGAATCCTATAGAAAAAGAATTTATCCAAAACATTTTTTAAGTAAACTATCCGATTGTGATGCAGAGAATTCTAAAACTCAAACTTGGATAGAATTTGCTTATGCTTGTAAATATATTTCTGAAATTCAATTTCAAGAATTAACAAAAGAAAGTATAGAAGTTGGAAAATTAATAAATTATATGATGTTAAACCCAAAGAAATTCGGTTCGAGTTAATACTGCAAACTGTTTACTGAACACTGATTACTAAATTATGGCAAACATAAAACCATTTCGCGCAGTAAAACCAACACGAGACAAAGTAAGTCTTGTAGCTTCTCGTTCTTACCAAAGTTACACACAAGAAGAACGCGAAGCACGTTTAAATTACAATCCGTTTTCGTTTTTACACATTGTAAATCCTGGTTATAAATATGCTAAGGAAATTTCTGGAAAAGCGCGTTATCAACTCGTAAAAAACAGGTATTCAGAATTTAAAGAAGATGCCGTTTTCAAGCAAGATAAAAAGCCTTCGTTTTACATTTATAAAATTGTAGATCGCGACCAGCAAACCTTTAATGGTATTGTTGCTGCTGCAAGTGTAGAGGATTACCAAAACGATGTTATAAAAAAACATGAAGATACTATTGCTAGTCGAGAAACCGTTTTTAAAGAGTATTTAAAAACCGTAGGTTTTAATGCAGAACCTGTACTCCTAACCTATCCAGATAATAATGCTATTTCTAATATTTTAAATGAAATACAACAAAATCGTGCAGAATTCGAATTCACAACAACCTATCGCGACACACATTATTTATGGCAAATAGATAGCGAAGCACATATTAAAACCATTACCGAAACATTTGCAAATATGAACACACTTTATATTGCAGATGGTCACCATCGCTCGTCTTCGTCTCAATTACTTTGTAACGATTTAAAAGCTGAAAACAAAAACCACAAAGGCGATGAAACTTATAATTATTTTATGAGTTTTCTAATTCCTGAATCTGAATTACGAATTCATGAATTTAACAGATTGGTTAAGGACTTAAACGGATTAACTAAAGAAGAATTCCTTATACAATTAGACACTATATATCGTATTGAAAATCGTGGTATTATGCCTTATAAACCATCAAAACCACATCATTTTAGTATGTATTTGGATGGTGAATTTTACTCGTTGTATTTGCGTAAAACGAATTATGATTTTAAAACGTCGTTAGACGAACTCGACGCGCAACTACTCTACCAAACCATTTTAAAACCTATTCTAGAAATTGAAGATTTACGTACAGATAAACGTATAGATTATTTAAGCGGAAAGAAAGACATAATAAACCTTAAAAGCAAAATAGATAGTAGTGAATATAAAGTAGGTTTTGGTATGGTTCCTGCGACAATAGAACAAATGAAACACATTGCAGACGATGGCCTTAAAATGCCACCAAAAAGTACTTATATTGAACCTAAATTGAGAAGTGGTGTTACTATTTATGAGTTTTAAAAACCAATGAATTAACTAATTATGAAAAAACAAATTTTATTATTTTTTGCAATTTCTCTTATAAGCTTAGATTGTTTTGCTTTACAAAACAGCAACCCAAATATTCAAAATACAATTATCAGAAATGGTGTTGGACTTGGCTCTGTAATCGCAGTAGTTACCTCTTGGGACAGAAACAAATCTATTTTATTAGCAATAATTCATGGTGTATTTAGTTGGCTTTATGTTATTTATTTCGCAATTACAAGAAAAGAAGATTAATAAACATTACACAAAACCACAGCGAGGCAAAATATTAATAATTAATCATACTGCTATTTTGTTTAAGCTCTGTAAGAGCGACACAAAGATTACTTTATTATATAAAACATGCCACTCCTTTGGAGTTTTTACAAATCATAATTTGTTATTATTAACATAAAACTCCTCTGGATTTTCAAATAAAAAGAAGTTGTTTTTTGTTTCATTGAAACAACTAAGCAGTAAAAAAATAAGAGATGAGCATAACAAACAACCTAAAGAACATAAAACAATCACTTCCAGAAAACGTAACACTAATTGCAGTTTCAAAAACAAAACCTGTTAGCGATTTAATGGAAGCCTATGAGACTGGACAACGCATTTTTGGAGAAAACAAAATCCAAGAAATGGCAGAAAAGCATGAAGAAATGCCAAAGGATATCCAGTGGCACATGATTGGACACGTGCAAAGAAACAAAGTAAAATACATGGCTTCCTTTGTGAGTTTAATTCATGGTATGGAAAGTTTTAAACTGCTTAAAGAAATAAACAAGCAAGCTATAAAACACGAAAGAGTTATAGATTGTTTACTTCAAATTAAAATAGCAGAAGAAGATTCTAAATTTGGAATGAGCCCAAAAGAAGCTTCAGATATATTACAATCTCAGGATTTTTCAGCATTAAAAAATATTAGAATTACTGGTGTTATGGGAATGGCAACTTTTACAGAGAATACTGCTCAAATTGAAAAAGAATTCAAACTTTTAAAATCAACTTTTGAGAGTTTAAAAGAACTGAATACTGAAAACTGCCAACTGCAAACTATTAGTATGGGAATGAGTGGCGATTACCAATTAGCAATAGCATGTGGTAGCACAATGGTTCGTGTTGGAAGTAGTATCTTTGGGAAACGAAATTAGTATTCAGTCTTAGTAACAGTTTTTAGTACTTACTCGATTAAAAAACAACAAACAACTTAACAATTAAAAACAAAGCTTATTTACGCAATATTAGACATAGAAACCACTGGTGGTAAGTATAATGAAGAAGGCATAACAGAAATTGCAATCTATAAATTTGATGGTCACGAAGTTGTGGACCAATTTATAAGTTTAGTAAACCCTGAAAGAGATATTCAACCTTTTGTTGTTAATCTTACAGGTATAAATAGTAAAATGCTTCGTAATGCGCCTAAGTTTTACGAGGTTGCTAAACGTATTGTAGAAATCACAGAAGGTTGTGTAGTTGTTGCACATAATGCACAGTTTGACAATAGAATATTAACTACAGAATTTAAACGCTTAGGGTTTGAGTTTGATCGCGAAACATTATGTACTGTAGAATTAGCAAAAACATTGATTCCAGACTTACCGTCTTACAGTTTAGGTAAACTTGTGCGTTCTTTAGGAATACCAGTTACAGATAGACATCGTGCGTCTGGTGATGCATTGGCAACTGTAAAGCTTTTTAAACTATTACTGAGTAAGGATGTAGAAAAAACCATTATTCAAACATTTTTACGCAAAGAACCAAAACTACAATTAGAACCAAAATTAATAGATATTATTGCAAAAATGCCTTCAATTACTGGAGTGTATTATATTCATAATAAAGAAGGCCGTATAATTTATATTGGTAAAAGTAAAAATATTAAAAGGCGCATTAATCAACATTTTACTGGAAGAGATAGAAAGTCTAAAAAAATACAATTACAAGTGGCAACTGTAACTTTCGAAGCTACTGGAAGTGAGTTAATTGCTTTATTAAAAGAGAGTCACGAAATAAAACAAAACAAACCTATTTTTAATCGTGCATTAAGAAAAACCTTATTTTCTCACGCTTTATACAGCTCTACAGACAGTAATGGTTATACAAATTTAACTATCGATGTTGCAGATGGTCGTAAAAAATCTATTACAACATTTAGTAATAGGCAAAGCGCTAAAGATTTTTTAAATCGTGCAGTAGAAACGTATTCTTTATGCTTAAAACTTTCTGGTTTAGAAAAAACATTAAGCAGCTGTTTTAAATATGAATTAAAAGAATGTGAAGGTGCTTGTATAAACGAAGAAAACACAGCACTTTACAACAAAAGAGTTCAGGAATTTATAGACAAGTATAGTTATAAAAATCAAGACATGGTTATTATAGATAAAGGTCGAGAAATAGACGAACGTAGCGCTATTTTAATAGAAAACGGTGTGTTTAAAGGTTATGGCTTTTATGAGTTAAACCACCAATTAAACAATATAGATATATTAAAATCTATTATTACTCCAATGGAAAATAATAGACACACACAACATATAATACAAAGCTATTTACGTAAAAATAAACGTTTGAAAATTTTAAAGTTTGAGCCTAATACCAAAGAGTAATCTTTTTAGTATTTTTGAATTATGAGTAATACAAAAAAACATAACTGGAAAGATAAACTTTACGAGATTATCTACGAAGCAGATACTCCTGCAGGAAAACTGTTTGATGTTGTACTACTTATTTTTATTCTAGCAAGTATTGCTCTAGTAATGCTTGAAAGTGTTAGCTGGATTGATGCAAAATATCATAATCTACTTTATATTGGTGAATGGATAGTAACTATACTTTTTTCTATTGAATATATTGCTAGAATTATAACAGTTAAAAAACCAACAAAATATATTTTTAGTTTTTATGGCATAGTAGATTTTTTATCTACAATACCAATGTATCTTTCTTTCTTTTTTGTTGGTGGCCACGCATTAGTTGCATTAAGGGCTTTACGCTTATTAAGAGTCTTTAGAATTTTAAAATTAGCTAGATATCTTGGTGCATCAAACCAATTAGCTTCGGCAATAAAAGCCAGTCGTGCAAAAATATCTGTCTTTCTATTTGCTGTTATTATTGCATCTATTATTTTTGGGACCTTAATGTATTTGGTTGAAGGTGAAGAGAATGGTTTTACAAATATCCCAAAGAGTGTCTATTGGTGTATTGTAACATTAACCACTGTAGGTTTTGGAGACATTACACCTCAAACACCTTTAGGTCAGTTTATAGCTTCAGCTATTATGGTTTTGGGTTATGGAATAATTGCTGTACCAACAGGAATTGTGTCGGCAGAATATACTAGAAGTGCAAATAAGGAAGACGAAGAAAACAATGGCAAACCAGAGAAAGTACATTTAAATTCTCAATCGTGTCAAAATTGTTTATCTACCAGCCATAAAGATAAAGCTGAGTATTGCTATAATTGTGGACACAACTTACACATAGAATAATACACTACTTTGAATTCTAAAGACAAATACCTTATTTCCATTGTTGGACCAACAGCAATAGGTAAAACTAGCCTAAGTATTAAGCTTGCAAACTATTTTAATACTGAAATAATTTCGGCAGATTCTAGACAGTTTTACAAAGAAATGCAAATTGGTACTGCTGCTCCAACTACTGAAGAATTATCTCAAGCTAAACATCATTTTATACACCATAAATCTATTGAAGATAACTATAATGTTGGCACTTTTGAGAAAGAAGCTATTGCTAAACTGGACCATTTATATAAAAAGCATGATGTTGTTGTTATGGTAGGTGGCTCTGGTCTTTATGTAGATGCCGTTACCAAAGGATTAGATTATTTTCCTGATGTTGATAAAAGCATCAGAGAACGCTTAAACTTAGCGTTAGTTGAAGATGGTATAGAAGCACTTCAGCTACAGCTTAAAACATTAGACATAGAAACTTACAATACAATAGCGATAGATAATCCACAGCGTGTTATTCGTGCTTTAGAAATTTGTATTGGTGGTGGAAAGCCATATTCTTCATTTTTAAATAAAGATAAAAACAAACGTAATTTTAAAACTATAACTGTTGGTTTAACTGCAGAACGTGAGATTATTTACAATCGTATTAATAAACGAGTAGATATTATGATAGCAGAAGGACAGCTTGAAGAAGCTAAATCACTTATAGAAAAAAAACACCTTAACGCACTAAATACGGTAGGTTACAAAGAACTTTTTAATTATTTTAAAGGTGAATGGCTTTTAGATTTTGCAATTGAAGAGATAAAGAAAAACTCACGTCGTTTTGCTAAACGTCAACTCACCTGGTTTAAAAGAAATACACATACCATTTGGTTTGATTACGAAACCGAAATAAATAAAATTATTGCTAAAGTTAAAACTAAACTATAAAAGAGTTGAAGCTTTTATTTAGCATAAAAAGTTGAAAATATTAGAACTAAATTTTTTGTAAAAAAACAAAAAAACCACTGCAATAGCAGTGGTTTTTTATATGTAATGTATTTGTGTACTATTTAATCTGCATTGACAACTAATCTAAAACCTTCACCATGAATGTTTAAGATTTCTACTTTATCGTCTACTTTTAAATATTTACGCAATTTAGCAATGTAAACATCCATACTTCTAGAAGTAAAGTAATTATCGTCTCTCCAAATTTTAGTTAATGCTAATTCTCTAGGCATTAAATCGTTTTCATGTAAAGCTAACAAACGTAATAATTCGTTTTCTTTAGGCGATAATTTTGTTTGGTCTCCACCTTTGTAGGTAAGAAATCTTAATTTAGAATTAAGGTCGAAATTTCCAATTTTAAACTCAAATTGTTTGCTATCTGCAACAGTATCTGTTGCTTTTCTAGCCATGATTGCTTTAATTTTCATTAAAAGCACTTCGCTATCAAAAGGTTTATTTAAATAATCGTCTGCTCCTACTTTATATCCTTTAAGCACGTCCTCTTTCATTGCTTTAGCTGTAAGAAAAACAATTGGCACATCTGCATTTTTCTCTCTAATTTCTTTAGCTAGCGTAAAACCATCTTTGTAAGGCATCATTACATCTAAGATACAAAGATCATAATCGTCCTTTTTAAACTTTTCGAAGCCTTCCATACCGTTTTTTGCATGAACAACTGCGTAATCATTCATCATTAAATAATCCTTTAATACGGTTCCAAAATTTGGATCGTCTTCTACTAATAATATTTTCTTTTCTTGTTCATCCATAATTTTATTATATTAACGGAAGCTTTATTGTGAATATACTTCCTTTATCTTTTTCACTCGTTACTGATATGTGACCGCTATGGTCTTCTACAATTCTTTTTACATAAGCTAGACCTAAACCGTGACCTTTTACATTATGTATATTTCCTGTGTGTTCTCTGTAAAATTTTTCGAAAACACGCTTTACAGCAGCTTTACTCATTCCGCTACCTTCATCTTTAATTTTAACCAA
The DNA here is from genome assembly GCF_023299985.1 of Lacinutrix sp. Classification (GTDB taxonomy): domain Bacteria; phylum Bacteroidota; class Bacteroidia; order Flavobacteriales; family Flavobacteriaceae; genus Lacinutrix. The sequence goes on from NZ_JALZVX010000056.1 coordinate 9,615, forward strand.
AACATTATTACCAACATTTACTGTCTCAACAGTAATTTTTGGAGATTCTGGAGAGTACTTTATAGCATTGTCTAAAATATTAACTAAAACATTTGTAAAATGCGTTTCATTAGCTATTACAGAAGATTTTTTTGCCTTAAGTTCTGTTTCAATATGTCCTTGCTTGTCTTCAACAATTAATTCTACATGAGAAATAGCATTTTCTATTAGGTCGTTGATACTAATGCCTTCCTTACTAATGTTCAACTCGTTTTTTTCAAGTTTAGATATTCTTAGTACATTTTCTACTTGTGCATGCATGCGTTTGTTTTCCTCACGAATCATTCTTAAATAACGATGTACTTTTTCTTTATCATCTATTACTTTAGGGTTTTTAATAGAATCTAAAGCTAAATTTATAGTTGCTATTGGTGTTTTAAATTCATGCGTCATGTTATTTATAAAATCTGTTTTAATTTCAGAAATCTGACGTTGTTTCATTATCTGTGTTAGTGCAGTAACAAATGCTATAACTATTACTGATGTAAACAAAATAGACAAACCTAACATACCAATAATAGAGGACCATATAAATTTATCACGCTTTGGAAAATTAACTAATAACCTATAATTGTTTTTTCCGCCATCTTCAGAAAAAATAGGCATTTCCATTGTTATTTGGTCTTCTAATTCAAAATTTTCTGTTTGTATTTTTGTTGCTAAATCGTTACTATATATAGCAAACTCATAATCTATATTTACATCATCTTGTAATAATCTAATTTTAAGAAGCCTATTTATCTCTTCTTTAGACGTTCTCTTATGAATAGGCGTTCTGTGTGCAAAATTTTTATGCACAGTTTCGTACACCATAAATTCTGTCTTACCTAACTGGCTTAAAATTTCGTTAGACGTTTTTTTACCATCAATCTCACTGGTTTTAAATATTTTGGTCTCATTTTGATTGATTATTTTTTTAAAATTTATACTATCTAAACCTATGTCAAAGAGCGCAGAAGATAATTTATAATTTTCTTCTATTATTCCATTTCTATAAACGAGTGTTTCGTTATTAGATTGATTTTCTTCTTTTATATAAAGATTAATAATAGCTGTAGTGTCTTTATTAACCTCTACACCTTGATCAATAAGTCGTCGTAACTTAAAAGCATAATCTTTGTACTCATCATCTTCAATGCTTTTAGAAACATGACTTAAAGCTTTTTTAACGGTAAAATTAAAATTGTCTTCTTTGTTTTTAATAGAATTTGTAATGTAATAGCCTTGCACAAAAATAATACCAATGAGAGATAAACTCATTAAAACTACTAGTACAAGAAATACTTTTTTACTCATCCATTCAAAATTAATATTTTAACATTAAGTAAGCGTAGCATTTAACCTTACATTAACAAAATGCTAAAATTTTAAATATCTAAGATTTAGAGATTTGTTTTAAGAGTTTTTTGTGTATTTTTAACACTTCCATTTTTGTGGTTTTGAGGTTGGTGTTTACAATTACAAAGTCCGATAGTTTTATTTTTAACTCATCTTTCCATTGGTTAGCAATAATTGCTTTAACTTTTTCTACACTTGCATTATCGCGTTTTAATACGCGTTCTATTCGTATTTTTTCTGGTGCAGTAACTGTAATAATATAATTGTAATTTTTATAACTACCGTTTTCAAAAAGAATTGCGGCTTCTTTAATAACGTAAGGTGCTTTCTGTTTATTCTTCCACTTTATAAAATGGGCACCAACTTTAGGGTGCACTATAGCATTCATTTTTTTTAATAGTGCTTTATCATTAAAAATGGCTTTTGCTAAAAATGGTCTATTTAACTCATTGTTAAGGTATGCAGACTCTCCAAAAAGTGCTATAAGTTTTCTTTTTAGCACTTTAGAAGTATTCATTATTTTTTTTGCCTCATCATCTGCAATATAAATAGGTATTCCTAAAGCCTCGAATGATTTAGCTATAGTAGTTTTACCACTACCTATTCCTCCTGTTAGTCCTACGGTTATCATTCTGAAATTATATATTCTATTTTTTGTTCGTGTAAACGCGATGTTTTAATTGCCTTAGGAAATTTTAATAATTTTGGTGTTAAGTAAGATGATTTACTATTGTGCTCTTTAAAATCACAAATAACTTCAAAATCATCAACACTTATATTATTATAGCTTTCTAAGCTAGTATAATATGATAAATTAATAGTCTTAGGAAAATAATTTACTTTAACATTTTTTGGCACATTAATTATCGCTACTGGTATGTTAAGTGTGCCTTCTGTAAATTTTTCAACGTTTATATTAACACTAACCGATTTTGTTTTTACACTAATCTGAGAATCTAAAGCGTCTAGTTTTAATTTTAAACGTGTATTAAATGCTTTATTAGCATCTTTTTTAATTAGCATTTCGGTTTCTAAAGTCTTTAGTTTAGACAGTAAAGATTCTGGCCCAATTACTTTAACAGAATCTGGCGATGTAACTATAGCATTTAAAACGTTATAACCTGGACTATAATCAATTTTGAAATTAGCTTTTACAGGTATCATTTTTACGGCATTTATATCTACTTTAAATAAAAGCGTATCTGGATTAATAGTTTTTACAGTTACATTTTTATTAAACTGACTGTTAATTCCTGCGAAACCTCTAGAAAGTGACCAAACATATAAAGAGTCTGCTTTTTTTACTTCGTTTTTAAAATCGATTTCAATAGAAGGTGTTTTAAGGTAGTATTTTACCCACTCGAAACCATCTGTTGTCATTGTAAAATTTAGAGTGTTAGATGAATCGTTAAGCACTATAATTTGGTCTGGAATATTCTTTAACGCTACATTAAATTTTACTGTATTTGTATAACTTGCTGAAAGCCTAGATAACATTAAAATAAAAAAAGCAAATAAAAAGAAGATAAGAAACATATTAAGTTTTTTACTTTTTACAAAGGTTCTTATTTTACTAGTTATTATAGACATTATTTAGATTTAAAAAATAGTTTTGGAAATTGCTGTTCTGGATTTCGATTTAATACACCTATAAAAATAGTAGATTTTAAAAACCCAATACCATAACCAAAAAACTGAATCGTTATTGCTATTAAAGATTTAAATGCAACTACCACATTTTTTGTTTGAATGCATGCCATAATAAAAGCCAAAACATAATAGCCTAATATAAGATATAAAGGTAGTAATACATTAACAAAAATTAGTAAAATTGAAAGCACAACTCCCAACGTAAATATAGCAGGAAACCAATATGTTAGCTTTTTTGTTTCTGGATGCCACTTATTAAGAATTGGCCTTACCATACCAAACTTATTAACTTGCGTATAAAATTTAGACCACGAAATTCTACGTTTATGATATACATAGGCACTTTCTAAAAAAGCAGTATCAAAACCTAAATTCCATAAACGTATCGATAAATCTGGATCTTCACCTGGATGAATACGTCCAAATCCACCTGTTGTTTCAAAAGCTTTTTTGGATAAGCCCATGTTAAAACTCCTTGGTTGAAATTTATCTATACTATTTTTGTTACCTCGTATCCCTCCTGTTGTAATAAACGAAGTCATACTAAAATTAATAGCTTTCTGTAAGTTTGAAAATGAAGTATGCGCTGCATCTGGACCACCAAAACAATCTACATAATTCATGTTTAAATACTTTTCTACTTTACTTATATATTGCTTTGGCAGAATACAATCACTATCTAAAATAATAAAATAATTTCCTTTTGCTTTTTGCATTCCATAATTTCTAGAATCTCCTGGACCAGAATTTTCTTTATAGTAATATGAAATATTTAATTGCGAATTATACTTGTTTACTATATTTTTTGAGGAGTCTGTAGAGCCATCCTCTACAATTACAATCTCAAATTCTGATGTCTTTTCCAATTTAGCAAAGCTTTGCAAAAGCTCTTCTATCTCGTTTGGACGGTTATAAACAGGAATAATAAATGAAAGTGATAATTGCATAACACAAATGTACAGTAATACAATAAAAAAAACCACTCCAAAAAGAGTGGCTTTTAAAATATTTACACTTTAAAAAACTTATTAAAACATTTTATTGTTAATCTTTAATTTTTAATAATTCTTACTGTTTCTACTGTTTCTCCAATAGTTACTTGTACAAAGTAAATTCCAGATTTCAAGCTAGACATATCTACGTTTTTTGATACTGTATTTGTATTAATTTTCACAACTTCTCTACCTAAAATATTAAATATTAAAACATTAGTAATCGCTTCTTTTGCGTTTAAAGATAATGTGTTTTTTACTGGATTTGGATAATAGTTAAAGATAGAATTAGTCTCGAAACTTGAAGTAGATAGTGTATTTGGTGTACTTAAACAGAAAGTAACATCTCCAATATCATCATTTCCCCAGTCGTAAAT
>NZ_JALZVX010000057.1 GCF_023299985.1 Lacinutrix sp.
CGATAAGCTAACCTCCAAAATTTCCTCAAAAATAAATTCTCAAAACCAAAACCGAAGCACTACTTTTGCCAAATGGTTTTAAGCAACTACACTAAAGAATTTAAATACAACTGGAAGCTAGCAGCACCAGTAATGTTAGGCATGCTTGGTCATACCTTTGTGAGCTTTGTAGATAACATTATGGTTGGCCAATTAGGTACAGCAGAATTAGCTGCAGTATCACTTGGAAACAGTTTTATGTTTATTGCAATGTCTTTAGGTATTGGTTTTAGTACAGCCATTACACCTTTAGTTGCAGAAGCAGATTCTGCAAAGGATTTTGCAGGAGGAAAATCGGCATTTAAGCATGGTTTGTTTTTATGTACAGTTTTAGGGATTTTGTTATTCTTTTTGGTCTTTTTCGCTAAACCATTAATGTATTATATGAAACAACCTACAGAGGTTGTAGCGTTAGCAATTCCGTATTTAAATTTAGTCGCCTTCTCATTAATTCCTTTAATTATTTTTCAAGGGTTTAAGCAATTTAGTGATGGTTTGTCGATGACCAAGTATCCAATGTATGCCACCATTATAGCTAACATTGTAAACGTAATATTAAACTATATCTTAATTTTTGGAAAATTTGGTTTCCCAGAATTAGGAATGATTGGTGCAGCTTATGGAACAGTAATCTCTCGTTTTATTATGCTATGGTATTTATGGTATTTACTAAAGAAAAAAGAAAAGTCTAAAGAATTTGTAACCAATATAAAACTGTTTGTTTTAGATAAGTTAATGTTGCGTAAAATTATAAATCTAGGAGCACCAAGTGCTATGCAAATGTTTTTTGAAGTAGCCATTTTTACTGCTGCTATTTGGTTAAGTGGTTTGTTAGGTAAAAATCCTCAAGCAGCAAACCAAATAGCCTTAAACCTAAGCTCAATGACGTTTATGGTGGCTATGGGAATTGGTGTTGCTTCTATGATTCGTGTTGGTAACCAAAAAGGACTTAAAAAATACCACGAATTAAGACGTATTGCCTTTTCATTATTTTTATTAGGAACTGTTTTTGCTGTTGGCTTCGCCATAGTGTTTGCTTTATTTCATAACTATTTGCCACGTGTTTATGTCGATTTTGATGATGTTGTAAATTTTGATGATAATATGGAAGTGGTTAGTATTGCCTCAAAGTTATTATTAGCAGCAGCAGTCTTTCAAATTAGCGATAGTATTCAAGTAGTTGTTTTAGGAGCACTTCGTGGTTTGCAAGATGTAAAAATCCCAACTATAATAACCTTTATTTCGTACTGGCTTGTAGGCTTTCCTGTAAGTTGGTTTTTAGGCAAAGAAGACGCTTATGCAAGTTTTGGTATCTGGTTAGGTTTATTAGCTGGTTTAACAACAGCTTCGGTTTTACTGTATATTCGATTTAACTATTTAACAAAAAAGTTAATTGAAATAGAAAAAAATGAGTTAAACGTTATCAAATAAATTATTTTTAACAGAAAATTTGTTTGTATTCCTAAAATAGCTTTCATCAATTATGTTTCTTATATTTGAGAGAACCATAATATAAAAACCATGTTAAAAACCATCCTTTTTACTTTGTTTTGCGCAAGTACTATGTTACTTTCAGCACAAACAATTCAAGAAATTAATTACAACGTTTCTGGCGGAATTACGACATCTTACGATAATCCTGGGAAAATTTTATATCCTACAGGCTTTTCAAGGCATAGTCACTACACACCAGTAATTTTTGTACATGGTATAGGAAGTAAACTTTCATCGTCTTACGAAGCAAATATCGATCAAGTAAAAAACCGTAATTTAAATGCAGCTTTTGTACAGTTAGAACCTTTTGGCTCTACAATAGATAATGGTAAGTTATTAATGAAAATGATTGATAAAGTTCGTGCGCACTACAATGTAGCAACGGTTAGTATTGTAGCACACAGTAAAGGTGGTTTAGATACAGAAAGAGCATTATATGGCCAAAATCCTTACACAAATACAAACCTACCAAGTTTTGGATTCGAGAGAGTAGATGGTGTACATACTTTAAGTTCTCCAGTTAGAGGAGCAAGAGTTGCAGATCTTGGCGCAACATTATCTTGGTTTTCTGGTGTAGTTTGGGCTGCAGTGTGGTATACAAATGGATGGTCCTTAACAAGTGGAAATGTAAATTCTTTCCATAATTGGGCAGAGGGTTGGACAATAAATTCTACGACTACTTTTAGAAATTATGATAATCCAAATGGTGCAGCATATAATAGAGTTAATATGAAAGAAGATAATACTACATTCTGGTATGCGCATCAATCTAACGATGAGTGTTATGATAATGTATGGTATTACTGTTATGTTGGTCGTCCTTTTCACCATTCGGTTGGAGCATATGCAGATGCTTATTGGGAATGGGATTGGTTTAATTCTGGATGGAAAAACTGGCATTCTAATAGCGATGGTTTTATATCTGAATACAGATCTAAAAGAAATGCAAATACTAATCCTCTTCCACGTCTTACGCAAAATGCTGGCGATTTTAACTCTAGAGTAATTAATGATGCTAATCATTCTTCTTTATGGGAAGATGGAGAAAACCA
>NZ_JALZVX010000058.1 GCF_023299985.1 Lacinutrix sp.
TCGTCGATAGCAATTGCGCCAACAGACGCTTCTTTAAATAAAAAGGTATGGTCAAATTCTAAAGCAATTGCTTTTAAAACTTTAATTGCTTGATTAGTTACTTCTGGACCAATACCATCACCTGGTAATACAGCGATATTTAATTTCATCTTAATTCCTTCGAAAGCAGGAATCTCATCCTGCAATCTTATATTTTAATTATTATTCAGTTTCTGGGCGTTACTTTTTTCTCATACCTACTCAGGTTTTCACTACTCGCTCTCTGCGAGGAGCTTAAACATGCCGTTAAAATTGCGAAACAATCACGAGTTCTTAATTTATCAAATAAAAATGAACGAGTAATACTTAACGCATGTATTAACTTAGAGTGTTTTCAAAGGCTTCAATTTCTATTCTTTTACTTAGTAAGTAATCGATGTCATCGTAACCATTAATCATACATGCTTTTTTATATGCATCAATATTAAAATTTTCAAAACGTTTACTACTGCTTATACTAATTTGTTGTGCTCTCAAATCTATTTTTAATTTTACATTTGGATTTGCTTTAATTTCATAAATTAAATGATTTATGTACTCCTTAGAAACCTGAACAGGTAGCAATCCATTATTTAAAGCATTACCTTTAAAAATATCTGCAAAAAAACTGGATACAATTACTTTAAAACCATAGCCAACTAAAGCCCAAGCTGCATGTTCACGACTAGAGCCACAACCAAAATTATGTCCAGCAACTAATATGCTTCCTGAGTAATCTTTGTTATTTAAAGTGAAATATTTATTATCCAAACCATCTTCATTAAAGCGCCAATCTCTAAACAGATTATCTCCAAATCCCTTTTTATCTGTCGCCTTTAAAAAGCGTGCAGGAATAATTTGATCTGTATCTACATTTGCAATATCCAATGGTATTGCGCTAGATGTTACTATTGTAAATTTTTCCATGCTAAGCGAATTCTAATGTTTTAATAGTTTCTGTTACGTCTATTATTTTACCAGCAATAGCTGTTGCTGCAGCTACTAACGGACTAGCTAATATGGTTCGAGAACCTTGTCCTTGTCTGCCTTCAAAATTTCTATTCGAAGTCGATACACAATATTCACCTTGTGGAATTTTATCATCGTTCATTGCTAAACACGCTGAGCAACCAGGTTGGCGTAACTCGAAACCAGCTGTATCAAAAACGGTTTTTAAACCTTCCTCTATAATTTGTTTTTCTACTTGTTTGCTTCCAGGTACTAACCAAGCCGTTACGTTATCTGCTTTTTGCTTACCTTTAATGTATTTAGCAGCAACTCTAAAATCTTCGATTCTAGAATTTGTACAACTACCTATAAACACGTAGTTTATTTCTTTATTAATTAAACTTTCTCCTGCTTCAAAATCCATGTATTCTAAAGACTTTACAAACGAAGCATCTTTATTATGTGGAATATTTTCTGAAATTTTTATTCCCATACCAGGATTTGTACCATAAGTAATCATTGGTTCAATATCTTCAGCATCAAACGTGTATTCTTTATTGAAAACTGCGTCAACATCTGTTGGTAAGGTTCTCCAGTAAGCTACTTTTTTATCGAAAGCATCTCCTTTTGGTGCATATTCTTTTCCTTCAACATAATCAAAGGTTGTTTGGTCAGGCGCAATCATGCCACCTCGAGCTCCCATTTCTATACTCATGTTACAAATGGTCATCCTGCCTTCCATAGACATGTTATCGAAAACTTCTCCTGCATATTCGCAAAAATATCCTGTACCAGAATTGGTGCCCAATTTTGCAATAATATATAGAATGACATCCTTTGGTAAAACACCATTTTTAAGTTTACCATTAACCGTTACTCTTAAGCTTTTTGGCTTTGTTAGTAATAAACATTGGCTAGCAAAAACTTGTGCTACTTGACTGGTTCCAATACCAAAAGCAATGGTTCCAAAAGCGCCATGTGTAGAGGTGTGGCTATCTCCACAAACCATTGTCATTCCTGGTTGTGTGAAACCTAATTCTGGAGCCATTACATGCACAATGCCATTGTATTTATGACCAAGTTGGTATAGTGTAACATTGTTTTTTTTACAGTTTATAGACAACTGTTCTAGTTGATTTCTTGATAATGCGTCTTTAATTGGAAGATGCTGGTTTATCGTAGGTGTATTATGGTCTGCAGTTGCAATAATTTGTTTAGGTCTAAAAACAGGAATTCCGCGATCTTCTAATTCATTAAAAGCTTGTGGACTTGTTACCTCGTGAATTAAGTGCTTGTCTATATAAAGTACTTGAGGACCGTTTTCTTTTGTATCCACAACATGCGCATCCCAAACTTTATCGAATAATGTTTTTCCCATATTAAGCTTAAATTATTTGTCTATAGACATTACTAGTCTCTATAATTTGATGAATATCTTTATTATTAACCTCTTTCTTTCTATCTGCAAAGCTTAAAAAATTTGCATAGACATCGTCAAGTTGTAATTTAGTTAATTCGTAACCTACATTTTTAGCTCTATAGGCTAAAGCAGCACGACCACTTCTTGCTGTTAAAACAATTGCAGATTCTGTAACACCAACATCTTTAGGATTAATAATCTCGTAGGTCTCTCTATTTTTAATCATACCATCTTGGTGTATTCCAGAACTGTGTGCAAATGCATTTGCTCCAACAATAGCTTTATTTGGTTGTGTGTAAATGCCCATGCTTTCTGAAACTAATTGACTTAATCCGTAAAGCATTTCCGTTTTAATATTAGTATCTAAATTAAGATAAGGATGTTGCTTTAAAACCATTACAACTTCTTCTAAAGCTGTGTTTCCAGCACGTTCTCCAATACCATTAATGGTACATTCTATTTGTCGTGCGCCATGTATTACGCCTTCAATAGAATTAGCGGTTGCTAAACCTAAGTCGTTATGACAGTGACAGGATAGAATTGCTTTTTCAATGCCTTTTACATTTTCTTTTAAGTATTTAATTTTAGTACCATATTCACTAGGTAAACAATAACCAGTAGTGTCTGGAATATTTAAAACCGTAGCACCTGCTTTTATAGCTGCTTCGCAAACTCTAGCAAGGTATTCGTTATCTGTTCTTCCAGCATCTTCTGCATAAAATTCAACATCTTCAACAAAAGATTTTGCATATTTTACAGCCTCAAAAGCACGCTTGATAATTGTTTCTCTATCTGATTTAAATTTATGAATAATATGCGAATCTGATGTGCCAATTCCAGTATGGATTCTAGGTTTTTTTGCATATTTTAATGCTTCGGAAGCAATCTTTATGTCATTTTCTACAGCACGCGTTAATCCACAAACTGTAGCATTTTTTACTATTTTAGAAATAGCGTCAACAGATTTAAAATCACCAGGACTTGATACTGGAAAACCAGCTTCAATAATATCTACTCCTAATGCATCTAACTGTGTTGCAATAACTACTTTTTGTTCCGTATTTAGTTTGCAACCAGGAACCTGTTCTCCATCACGAAGTGTTGTGTCGAAAATTTGTATGTTATTGTTTGACATTTGTGTGCGTTTTATTTTTCTATTGAAAGACTAATTTATACTTTGGTTACTTATTACTAATAATCACTATTTAATGTGTTACGATGTTCAATTCGTTTAATTGGACTTAAGTATCTAAAAATCAATAATTTAAACTAAGTATTAGTTTATGACTAAAGAACAAAAAGATAATTTATTCGCCTTAGTAAAATCGCTTAATAAGTCTGAAAAACGACAATTTAAGTTGTACGTTGGGCGATTAGGTGTGAATACAGATTCTAAGTTTTTAAACTTATTTACTGTTTTAGATAAGTTAAAAAGTTATGATGAGGTTTCTATTTTAAAATCTACTCAAATAAAAAAACAGCAACTAGCAAATGTGAAAGCACATTTGTATAAGCAGCTGTTAATTAGTTTAAAGTTAAATCCTTCACATCAAAATATACGGTCTCAAATTCGAGAACAACTAGATTTTGCTTCAATTTTATATCACAAAGGATTGTACAAGCAAAGTTTAAAAATTTTAGATAAAGCTAAAGAAGTAGCTCTTGTAAATGAAGAAAAAAATTTAGCTTTCGAAATTGTTGAACTTGAGAAAATTATTGAAGCACAATATATTACCAGAAGTATTAGCACGCGAGCAGATGCCCTTACAATACAAGCTAAAAAATTAAGTGAATTAAATTTGATTACTAGTAAGTTAACTAACTTATCGCTTCAGTTATACAGTATAATTTTAAAAACTGGTTATGTAAAAAATGAAGAAGAAAGTAATTTAGTAACCAAGTATTTTAACGATAGATTGCCAAAGTTCGAGCTGTCACAAGTAGGATTTCGAGAGAAATTATGGTATTACAAAGCATATTTATGGTACAGTTTTTTAATGCAAGACTTTTTAAATTGCTATAAGTATGCATCAAAATGGGTAGATTTATTTAATCAATATCCAGATATGATAAACTTGAATCCTGTGTTTTTTTTAAAGGGAAATAATTATCTCTTAGAGTCTGTTTTCTTTATTAATAACAAGCCAAAGTTTTTGGAGGTGTATTCAACATTAAAAATTAAAATTGAAACTTCAAATTTTCCAAAAGACGAGAATGTAGAGTCTTTAACCTTTTTATATCTTAATATTCATGATATTAATAAGCATTTTATAGATGGTAGTTTTCAAGATGGTTTGGCATTAATTCCTAAAATTGAAAAAGATTTAATTCAATTTGAAAATAAAGTAGATGCTCATTATAAAATGATTTTTTATTACAAGTTTGCTAGTTTGCATTTTGGTGTTGGTAATAATAAAGAGTCTATAAAATATCTTGATAAAATTATTTCTAACAAATCGCTTTCTATGCGAGAAGATTTATTGTGTTTTTCAAGAGTTTTAAATCTAGTTGCGCATTACGAAGCTGGATTAGATTACCATTTAGAAACTTTACTGCGAAGCACATATAAGTTTTTAATTAAGATGAATGATTTACACGAAGTGCAAAAAGAAATGATAAAATTTATTAAAAGCTTGCAAGATATTTATCCTCAAGATTTAAAAAACGCTTTTAGAACTTTAAGAGATAGTTTAAAAAAGTACGAAGATCATCCTTTCGAGCGTCGTGCATTTTTGTATTTAGATATTATTTCTTGGTTAGAGAGTAAAATCGATAATAAACCAGTAAGTACTATTATAAGAGATAAATATTTAAAGAAAATAGAGTAAAAACCAAAAAACTCGATTCAAACGAATCGAGTTTTTAGTGGTGGTGCCTCCAG
>NZ_JALZVX010000059.1 GCF_023299985.1 Lacinutrix sp.
AGTAACGATAGTTCACCATTATACATTGTTTTTAATTCTGGAACTACAGAAAATAATTTCGACGAACTTATAGTGCTTGATAGTGATGGTGTAACAAATTTAAATGCAGATAATCCTTATGGACTTAATGCTGATGGAAATTTAACAGGTTTAACCTTTACAACCACAGGAGAAACAGCAACGGTTTATATTCAGTCTGATGGCTCTGTAATTAGCTGTACAAACGATGCTATAGATTTTGATGTTTTCTGCGGAAATAACCATGGGTTTATTGAGGTTAATGCTTTCTTAGACACTAATAACGATGGTGTTTTTAATGGAGCAGATACACCATTTACAAACGGGTTCTTTACTTATGAAGTAAATGATGATGGCAGTATAAACACAGTGAATTCTAACACAGGAAGTTTTACAATAGTAAATCAAGTTGAAGCAAATAGTTACGATATTACTTTTGCAACAAATGCTGGTTACGAGAATTGTTTTACCATAGCAACAGCATTGTTGGAAGATATTACAGTTACAGACGGAAGTACAGTTACTATAGACTTTCCAATAACAGAACAAATGCCTTGCGAAGACTTATCTGTTTATTTAGTACCATTTAGCGCTCCAAGACCTGGATTTAATTACTGGAACGATTTAGTAATAGAAAACCTAGGTTCAACAACAATCGCTTCTGGTACTGTAACTTTTATTCACGATACTATTGTAGATTATGTAGACGCAACACCACAAGATAGTGGGTTAACAGTTACGCAAACTACTACAGGAGCAACGGTAGATTTCACGAACCTTTTACCAGGAGAAAGTAGAGTCGTTTGGTTTAGATTATACACTCCTCCAACTGTTACCTTAGGAGAGTTTGTAACAAGCTCTGTCGCTTATACAACTGCGAGTAACGATGTTATTAGCGAGAATAATGTATCTGTTATTACTCAAGAAGTTATAGGCTCTTACGATCCAAACGATATTACAGAATCTCATGGAAGTGATATTCTTTACGATAGTTTTATTACTACAGACGAGTATTTATATTACACCATAAGATTTCAAAACGTTGGAACAGCCGAAGCCATAAATGTGCGTATCGAGAACACCTTAAACCCATTGCTGGATATTAGTACGCTTCAGTTTATTAGAGCAACACATGATGTTGTGATGATGCAAAATGCAAACCAGTTAACTTGGACTTTCGATAACATTAATTTGCCAGCACAATCGCAAGACGACTTTGGTAGTAATGGTTATGTGCTTTACAGAATAAAACCAACAACAGGTTATGCCATTGGTACTATTATACCAAATACTGCAGAAATTTATTTCGACTTTAATGCACCAGTTATTACCAATACTTTTGAAACCGAATTTGTAGAAAACAGTTTGTCTGTAGACGAATTTAGCAGCAACGATTTTACACTATACCCAAATCCAGCAACTCGTATTTTAAATATTAAATTGAATAGTGCTTCAAGCAGAAATACGTTTTTAGAAATAATAGATGTTCAAGGTAAAATAGTGATGAAAAATACTGTAAATAAAGTGCTTCAACTTAACGTAGAAAACTTGCAAACAGGATTGTATTTTGTAAAACTGAAGCAAAACAACAAGCAGACTATCAAGAAATTAATAATAGAATAATCAAAACATAAATATTAGTTAAAAGCTTCAGTTCATACTGAAGCTTTTTTTGTAAACATTACTTTTGTTTATCGACTTATATAAAAATTTAAAATATATTATGAAAAACTACTTAATCATGTTTGTTTTACTAATTATAGCATCAGCCTGTAAACAAGAAGAAAAGCCTGCTTTAAAGGTGGATTCTTCCGAAGAAAAAGTGAAAGTAATAACTCCTGCTTATCCAGAGAACTTAACTAAAGTATTTAATGCTCATGGCGGAATAGACAAGTGGAAAACCATGAAATCTTTAGTGTTTACAATGGATAAACCTGATGGGCCAGAAGTAACATCAACAAACTTAGATACTAGAGTAGCGTTAATAGAAAGCTCAAAAGCAAATATTGGTTTCGATGGTGATAAAGCTTGGTTTTTAAACAAAGAAGAAGGTGAGTATAAAGGTTATCCACCAAAATATTATTACAACCTAATGTTTTATTTCTATGCTATGCCTTTTATTTTATCAGACGATGGTATTAATTATGCAGATGTCGAGCCTTTAGTTTTTGAAGGAGTAACATATCCAGGAATACAAGTTACCTATAACGCAGGAGTTGGTGAGACACCAGAAGACCGTTACGTATTGTATTACAATTCTAAAACATATAAAATGGAGTGGTTAGGTTACACTGTAAATTTTGTGCCAGGAATAGACACAAAAGAACTTCATTTTAGAAAGTTTGGCAATTGGCAAGATGTTAATGGTTTACTATTACCACAAACAATAACTAGCTATGGTTTTAAAAATGATAAGCCAACAGAAGCAAAAGGAACTACTAAATTTACCGATATTAAATTATCTACTTCAAGTTTAAATAAAAACCTATTTGCAAAGCCAGAAAAAGGTAAATTTGTAAAATAGAATTTTTAAAATTAAAAAGTTTAAATCACTTCAATAACAATATATTATGAAAAACTATCTATTACTATTTGCTTTGCTAATTATTTCAGCTTGTAAGCAAGAAACAAAACCAGTTGAAAACGTAGATTATTCTGAAGAAAAAATGGAAGTAACTACTTCTGTTTACCCAGAAAATGTAACAAAAATATTAAATGCGCATGGTGGAATAGACCAGTGGAATACTTTTAATTCTTTAGTGTTTACAATGAAAAAACCTACAGGTGATGAGGTTACTATTACCGATTTAAAAGACAGAAGATCATTTATAGAAACAGACGCTTTTAAAATAGGTTACACAGGAAAAGAAACGTGGCTTGTTAATAAAGGAGAAAACAAATACAAAGGTAATCCGCAGTTTTATTATAATTTAATGTTCTATTTCTATGCTATGCCATATGTGCTGGCAGACGATGGAATAACTTATTCCAATGTAGAGCCACTAAAAGTAGATGGAAAAGAATATCCAGGCATAAAAATTAGTTATGCTGCTGAGGTAGGCGAATCTCCAGACGATCAATACATTATGTATTATGATGCAGACACTAATAAAATGGCATGGTTAGGTTATACCGTTACTTATTTTACAAAAGAGAAAAGTGATAAATGGAGTTTTATTAAATATGCAGATTGGCAAACCATTAATGGCATAGTATTACCAAAAACTTTAGAATGGTATAAAGCAGAAGGTTTTACAATAGGAGAGAAGCGTAACGATTTACTGTTTATAGACATTTCTTTATCAAAAGATAAACTTGAAGATTCTGTTTTTGCTAAACCAGCAGACGCTGTAATAAATGAATAGTATAAGATGTGAAATTATTTTACACCAAACATTTAATAATATAAAAAAAAACGAGCCAATTGGCTCGTTTTTTTGTTAGTTAACTTTTATAAAACCAGGACTTCTGGGATTATGAAAATTACCAGTAAACATAACACGTTGTACTTCTATATTTAAACTTGGTCTTGTGTCTAGATGTATTGCATTAAAGGATTTACCTAAATTCTCTGTAGATATAATTAATAGACCTTGTCTAATTTCATCTTCACGTTTTAACACAACTGTAGTCTCTGTAATATTTTTACTTAAAGTATCTAATTTATTGTAAACACTATTAAAGTTACCATTATTTCCAACTAAGATTAACAATGGTAACTGTTTTAGATCTTTGTTTTTCTCTTGCGAAAAACTCAAAGTACTTACTAAAATGAAAACTACAACTATTAGATGTCTCATAATATTATTTTTAAACAAATTATTACACTTATTGTTGTTTGTATTTATTATTATAACGCTTATACAATTCTGTTTGGTGAGATTCTAAACTAATATCACGACCTTGTATATATGCTTTTTCTAGTTTATTAGTTCGCATGTCTAAAGCGTCGCCTTCACTTATAAAAAGCGTTGCGTCTTTACCAACTTCTAGCGAACCAACCATAGCATCAACACCTAGAATTTTTGCAGTATTTAAAGTAATTAAACTCAAGGCTTGCTCTTTGTCTAAACCGTGAGCAGCACAAGTTCCAGCTAAAAAAGGAAGGTTTCTAGCATTCATACGTTCCATTTGTCCTGCATTTTCTAAGCCAACTAAAACACCAGCATCAACTAATTTGTTAGCTAATTTAAAAGGTAAATCGTAATCATCATCATCATTTTTTGGTCTGCTATGCACACGCTGTAATAAAACAGGAATGTTGTTTTGTTTTAATAAACTACTTACTTTATGCGCTTCGTAACCACCAACAATTACAAGGTGTTTAATGCTGTTTTCTTTTGTAAAATTAATAGCATCTGTAATCCCTCTTTCTCCATCTACATGAACGTATAATTTTTTAGAACCGTCAATTAAGCCTTGTAAAGCTTTAAAAGGTAAATGTCTTGGTAACTTATTACTTGCTTGATAAGCACTACTTTCAGCAAAATAAGAAGTAAGCTCATCAACTTGTTTTTTATAGTCTTTGTTTTCTTTAAGCATTGCTGGTTCTCCAAGCCACCAACGACCACGTGAAAACGGATTTGGCCAATTTAAATGAATACCATCATCTACTTTAATAGCTGCATCTTCCCAATTCCAAGCATCAAAATGCACAATAGAAGAAGTTCCCGAAATACGACCACCACGAGGTGTTATTTGTCCCATTAAAACACCATTAGGTCGCATAGATTCAACAACTTTAGATTCTGTATTATAAGCTATTAAACTTCTAATATGTGGATTCATAGCGCCAACTTCATCAGCATCATTACTTGCGCGAACTGCATCTACTTCTACTAAACCTAAAGTAGAATTAGGCGCAATAAAACCAGGATAAATATGTTTGCCTTTAGCATTCATTACTTGACCTTGTCTCGCAATTTTTACAGTAGCTCTACCAACAAAAGTAATCTTACCATCGCTAAACATAATAAGCGAATTTTCAATCACTTCTCCATTTCCTAAGTGAGCAGTTGCGCCTTCAATAGAAATAGCATTGCTTTGTTTTGGAGCTGGTGTTTGTTGCGCTATTACTAACGATGAAAGCAATAGTGTTATAATTAGTATATTATATTTTAAAGTATTCATTATAATTATTTTTTAGTTAAAATCAATTGAATTAAAGAGTAAGCTTTCCTAGTAATACTGAAAACTGAGACTGCGACTTAACGCTAAAACTCACTATCACAATGAAAATGTGCCTTTTCTTTCTTTTCAATCGGTTTTGTTTTTAAACCTTTATTTTTAGCTTGAAGCATTAAGAGCGTTAACTCGTTCTTTTCTTTTTTAACAGCTGCTCTTAATTGCTTATCACGATCAATATCAAAATACGTTACACCTTCAATAATGGTTTTTTCCGCTTTAGCGTAAATAGACATTGGGTGATCACTCCAAAGCACAACATCTGCATCTTTACCAACTTTAATACTACCAACACGATCATCGATATGTAGAAGTTTAGCAGGATTTAAAGTCACAAATTTCCAAGCATCTTCTTCACTAACATTACCATACTTTACAGATTTTGCAGCTTCTTGGTTTAAACGTCTAGACATTTCGCCATCATCACTATTTATAGCAACAGTAACACCAGCATTATGCATAATTGCTGCGTTAAATGGTATAGCATCATTAACTTCATATTTATAAGCCCACCAATCGCTAAAAGTAGAGCCTCCAACACCATGTGCTTTCATTTTATCTGCTACTTTGTAACCTTCTAAAATGTGTGTGAATGTGTTTATGTTAAAATCGAATTTCTCTGCAACCTTCATTAACATATTAATTTCACTTTGAATATAAGAGTGGCAACTAATAAAACGCTCTTTATTAAGTATCTCAGCAATGACTTCCATTTCAACGTCTTTTCTGTATGGTTTTCCGTTTTTCTTTTTAGTATCGTATTCTTTTGCACGTTGGAAATAATCTGTGTAAACCTGTTCAACTCCCATTCTTGTTTGTGGAAAACGAACCGTATTATTATCTCCCCAATTACTCTGTTTTACGTTTTCACCTAAAGCAAATTTTATAAATTTAGGAGCATTTTTATAAATAAGGTTATTGGCTGATTCTCCCCATTTAAGTTTAATAATAGCAGAACGACCACCAATTGGGTTTGCCGAACCATGTAAAATTTGGACAGCTGTTACACCACCTGCAAGATTGTAATAAATACTAATATCTTCTGGATCTATAACATCTTCTTGTGTTACTTCTGCTGTAGAGTTATGTCCAGATTCGTTTACAGAAGACGTTGCAACATGTGCATGTTCATCTATAATACCAGCAGTTAAGTGTTTGCCTTTACCATCTATAACTTTGGCGTTAGAGGCGCTTAGGTTTTGTCCTATTTTAGAAATCTTTCCATCTTTAATTAAAACATCTGTATTTTCTAAAACACCTTCTTTTTCACCAGTCCAAACGGTTGTGTTTTTAAATAAAAGTGTTTCTTGTTTTGGTAAGGTTTTAAAACCATAAGCCATGTTTGGATACGTTACAGGAAATAGTTTTTCAACTTTAGCGACGTCATCCTTTTCATCTTTTTTATCATCTTTACCTTTTTCAGCATCAGTTGTTTTAGCATCTGATTTTTTTGTAGCAAAAAAGGAGGTTTCATTTCCATTAGGAAAAATAGCTTTACCATTAAAAGCAGTTGTGTTTTCAATATTTGCTATTAAACGAATAAACTCTTGTTTGGTTGTATCTACAGTAGAAAAAGTAAGATTCATCCAATCGTCTTTAAGGCTAATTTTAGAGCCTAATTTATTATTATTAGCTTTTACTTCAGACTTTAATTTTTCTAACTCACCTTTAATCGTTAATTCGTAATCTGTACTACCTAAATTAAAAGTATAATCACCACGAATGTCTTTAAGATTCATTGGTTTTAATTCGTTTTTAATACCAGTAACCCAATTTTGATAAATGGTTGTTTTCTTATCAAACAAATCTCCAGAAGTTACTAAGAAGTTAGCGTAAGCACCAGTTTTTAAAGTTCCTATTTCGCTGCTTTTTCCAAGAATTTGAGCAGGAATAGTAGTTAAGGCAGCTAAAGCCTTTTCTTTAGACAATCCAGCTTCAATTGCTTTTAAAAGATTAGGCATAAAAGATTTAGCCTCTTTTAGTTTATATGTTGATAAGGCGAAATTTACATTATTATCAGCTAAAATTTTTGGGTTGTATGGTTTTTGGTTCCATTCGCGCAGCTCTGCTAAAGCCACAGAATTTGCCAAAAACGGATTCTCCATATCGTAAGCATCTGGAAAGTTTACAGGTAATATAAAAGTACCATTAGTAGCTTTTATTTCTTTTATGTATTCGTATTCGTCACCACCTCCAACAAAAACGTACTGTGTATTAAATTGATCACCAATTTTATCTAAACGTAAAGCATTCATTTTACTTCCAGCTTCAATAATTTGCACCAGATTTTTATTCTTATTAAATGCTTCTAATGTTCTGTCTTTTTCTTTTGCTGCTCCAGAAGCATACCATTTAGCATCCATATTTACTTGACGATGTAAGGCAAAAGCTCCCATAATTGAAGTTGGATAAGCTTGTCTAGACGTCGCACTTTTTTCAGTACCTAAATATTGTGCAGACTGTTCCTTTAATATTCTATTAGCATCAGAGCCTTGAGAGTTTAGTGCAATTAACGTTCCTGTTCCTCGAATAATACCATCATTAATATGTGTGTTTACAACTCCAAAACCAGCTTCCATGAGTTTTTTAGCTTCTTTGTCATCATATTTAAACATATCAATAGCATTTTGGTCTGCTCTAATATGGTCGTTCCAATAATAGCCTTCACGTTTAGAATCGTATTGTGGACGACGTGAGTTATTGCTTGGTCTTTCTGGTTTTTTTACACCAAAAGTAGAGTAGATATCTATAAAAGAGGGATAAATACTTTTTCCAGATAAATCTGTAACAACAGCATTTTTAGGAATCGAGACATTACTACCAACAGAAACTATTTTACCATCTTTAATAACTAGCGTCCCATTCTCAATAATTTGAGTAGGTGAGACGTGTATTTTAGCGTTAGTAACTGCTGTGTAACTAGAATTTATGGTTTTTACACCATCGTTTTTTGGTATGTTTTCTTGCGCATAAAGTGTAATTGTAAATACAAGACAAACAAGTAGAGCTGTTTTTTTAATCATAAGTTAGTTTAAAAGAGAAATTAAGTCTTAAAGGTAGTAAATAGAGTAGATTTAATGCAAA
>NZ_JALZVX010000060.1 GCF_023299985.1 Lacinutrix sp.
TCTATTAAACCAGAACTAACTGCAAGTTCTGGAGTTCTTGAAAGTAAGTTGTCTGCAATGTTATTTAATTCTGTTGTTGAAATATTTCTACTTTCTGAGACCTCCTTTTTCACTTCACTCCAAATACCATTTAAATATGCACTTATTTGTTCGCGATTATTATCGCTCATTTCATTTTCTAAATAAGGTTCTACCGCACTTTTATATTTACCTAAGCGAATAACTTCCATTTTAATACCAGATTTCTCTTGAAAATCTTTGTAATATAAACGCTCTGTAGATAAGCCTTTAAATTCCATTTCTCCAACAGGATTAATATATAAAGTGTCTGCAACAGAATTTAAGTAATAATCTTTTTGAGAGTAAACATCTCCATAAGAGACTATAAATTTACCAGACGTTTTAAATTTTAAAAGTGCATCTCTTAATGCTTTTGTTTGAGACATTCCTGCCGTTACAAAATTATTATCTATCGAGATTCCTTTAATGTTTTCGTCTGTAGCTGCATAATCTATAGCATAAATAAGATCGAAAAGTCCATTTTTTTTATTTTCATCTAAAAAAGCATAGTCTTTAAAAGTTGTTTTTGCAGCATAGTCTTTTATTGGGAAATCTAATTTAAGTTCCAATACAGAGTTGTTTTCAACCACTACATTATCGTTAGCAGACGAGCCGAAAAGCACACCTATAAGTAATAAAAAACCGAAACAGAGCATTAGAAAAACAAAAATGCCTATGACTGTTGAAAATACACGTTTTATAAAATTCATAATATTGATTTTATTTTGTTAGTAGTTAATTAGAAGGTAATGTTACACATTATTGCAATAATTGTAACGTTTTTTTACGCTGAATTTTCCCAGAAGTGGTTTCAACAAATTTTGGTAGGTAATATATTTTTTTAGGCTTAGAAAATGAACTCAGTTCTAAGAACATAGCATCTGTTATGTTAACCTCTTCACCTTCAACAATAAGAATAACATGTTCTCCAAGAATTTTGTCTTCTTCTGAAGCTATAAAAAAACGATTCTTAATTTTACTACTCAAACTATTTTCTATTTGCTCAGGAAATACTTTTATACCTCCAGAATTAATAATAGTATCTGCTCTACCAAGCCACTCAAATTCAGTTTTAGAATGCAGCTTTACAACATCGTTGGTTATTATTTTATTTTTAGAAACACGAGGTGCATAAATAATAAGACAGTCTTTATCGTTTTGAGAAATTTCTATATTTGGTAATGTTTTAAAATATTTTTGTTTAGAAACACTATTTAATTGTTTTACAGCAATATGAGAAACAGTTTCCGTCATACCATAAGTTTCAAAAATCGATGTTTTTAATCCTTGTATTTTACTTTTTAAAGCTGAAGACACTTTAGCTCCTCCAACTATAACTATTTTTATAGTACTAAGTTTATCGAGATTGTTTTCAAGCTGTAAAGGTACCATTGCAGTAAAATGATACTGTTTATTGGTATCTATTTGCAAGCTAGATTTTGGTTCTATACTATCAATCTCAAGACCTAGAATTAGTGCACGAACTAGCATCATTTTACCTGCTATATAATGTGCAGGTAAACATAACAAAGCGCTATCACTTGGTTGTAAATTAAAATGAATTCCAGTGGCAATGGCACTATTTACCATGGCTTGCTTTTCAATAACAATTGTTTTTGGAATTCCTGTAGAACCAGAGGTTTTTAGAGCTATTGTATTAAGTTGATCTTGCCATAGTAATAAAAACGCACCAATATCTTTGTTATAAGATTGCTCACTTTTAGTCAACTTTAGCGCAAAACTTTTTAAAGCCTTTGAATTATAATGCTTGCCATTATACTTAAAACATTCGTGAACTGTTTCGAAACTTAGCATTTGCTTTTATTAATCTAATACTTTGTAGTTTTCTTTTGGTGGCTCTACAATTTTTCCAAAAAGTTTATCTTTCCAATTAGTCCATCCATATTTTTTAGAAAGAATAAAAAGAATTAGAGGATAAAAAACTAAGACCGGAATAAGAATTTCTAAAGCCGTTGTGTTAGCTTCTTCCGCTGTGTACTTAAATACAGCATCAGTTTGCAATGCAGACCAATCTGAAGTTACCAGTAATGCCGCTAATAGATTATTACCTAAATGAAATCCTAAAGCAAGTTCCAATCCTTCATCCATTAAAGTCATAATACCCAAAAGTAAACCAGTTCCAATATAAAAAATCATTACTATTAAACCCATTTCTGCAACTTCTGGATTTGCACTATGTGCAATACCAAAAAGAACAGAAGTAAAAAGTAACGGAAACCATCTGTTTTTAACTAATATGCCTATTTGTTGTATAAAATAGCCTCTAAACAAGTATTCTTCAAGACCAATTTGAAACGGAAATAATATAATACTAATAATAAACAAAACAGCAAATTTACTAGCATTAAACTGAAACTCTACAGCACTAGGATCCATATAATAAGCCACTGTAAAAGAGGTTATAGTTAGAATAACAATTAAAATAAAAGAAAATAGTATTCTACTCCAATCTACTTTAAGTCTCGAAGTTGTTAGTGATAAAAGACTACGTTGGTGCATAAACTTTACAAGTAAAAATAATAAACCAAGCAAGAACGCAAATGGTACCAAATTTATAACCAAAGAAGTATTAGCAGGAATACTTTTAGCACTTTCATATAGTGCTTCCATGTCTTCTTTAGAAACAAGAAGATATATAATAAAATTAATTACAAAAATACCAGATACAACGACGCTTGTAATTAAAAACATCCAAAATTCGTTAACTCCTTTATAGGCCTGTTGTATATAGTTCATAATTATAAATTAAAATTCCAATGATTAATACTATAGTACAATGTACCATTTTTTACTTGTAAAGGCGATTTAAAATTATTAGCAAAAAGACCTCCTGTACCCAAACCTTGTGGCATTTTATTGTTTTTTAAATACGTGTATTGCGCGATTGCACTTAAGCCAATATTACTTTCTAGAGCACTTGTAATCCACCAGTTAATATTTTGTTTTTCTGCTAAAGCAATCCACTCATCTGTTCCTGCAAAGCCACCAATAAAACTAGGTTTTAAGATAATGTATTGTGGTTTTATTGTTTGTAGTAATTCTATTTTCTTTTCTGTAGAAAAAACACCTATTAGTTCTTCGTCTAAAGCAATTGGTAAAGGCGTTAGTTCGCATAGCTTTTTCATTTCATCAAACTGTCCAGCTTTTATTGGCTGCTCTATAGAGTGTAATTTGTAATCCCTTAGTCGTTTTAGTTTTTCTAAAGCATTATCTGGACTAAAAGCGCCATTGGCATCTACACGCAGTTCTATATCGCTTTCGCTAAAATGGGTTCTAATGTTTTTTAATAGTCCAAGTTCTGTTTCAAAATCTATTGCTCCTATTTTAAGTTTAATACATTTAAAACCAGCTTCAATTTTATCTTGAATTTGTTGTTTCATAAAGGCTTCTGTTCCCATCCAAATTAAACCATTAATAGGAATTGAAGCTTGATTTTTAGTGAATTTTGAAGGAAATAATTCAAAATTATCTTTAGCGTCAAAAGACATAAAAGCCATTTCTAAGCCTATTTGAATACTTGGGAATTCTATATTTTCTTTTAAAAGAAAATTTAAACCTTTATCTATATTCTCGCAAGTGTATTTAAGTTGCATTTCGTAATCTGGTCTATCATCAATAGACAATCCTCTAAGAATACCACATTCTCCAATACCTTTTTTACCTTGAGAAGATAAAATAATAAACCACGTTTCTTTTGTTTTTAAAATACCACGAGATGTACCACTTGGTTGTTTAAAATTAAGAAGGTATTTTTGGTAAGTTGCTTTCATCTACACCGCAAAAATAGCAAAAAGTACAGCAAACAAGAAAGTACTTAAAGCTACTTTTTTTAACTCGCTATCTAATTCTCTATGAATAATATTTCTTGCAACCATAACTATATTAAGCACTAATGGAATAAATGCTATTAAAAACAGATATTGTTTTGGCGAAAAATAATTAAGATGAACATATATAATAGCACAAATTAATGCCACTATAATTAAAGCATAATGGTATAATTTAGCCTTTTGGCTTCCCATTTTCACTACCAATGTGTTTTTATTTGCTTTAATATCTTCAATCCTATCTCGCATATTATTTAAGTTTAATACTGCAATACTTAACAAACCTATTGTTGTTGCGGGTAAAAACAAATCCCAATGTATTGTTTTGGTATATAGGAAATAACTACCAACAACACTTAACCATCCAAAAAATAAAAACACAAATATATCTCCAAAACCAGAATATCCATAAGCATTTTCACCTACTGTATACTTTATTGCTGCAACAATAGATCCAATTCCTAGAATTAAAAATAATATTGAATAACCAAAGTTATCTTGCCCAAAGGCTGTGTAAATTAATGTAATGGCAACTATTAATGTTAATATTGCTGTAATAACCATAGCGTGTTTCATTTGTTTTGGCGAAATAATACCAGAAGCTACTAAACGTTGTTCTCCTAATCTATTTTTGTCTGTTCCTTTTATACCATCTCCATAATCGTTTGCAAAGTTTGAGAGGATTTGGAAACCTATTGTTGTTAGAATGGCTAGAATAAAAATCGAGTAATTTTCTACAATATCAGCATGTAAAAATCCAAATTGAAATTGACGAAAATCTGCCAAACCGCAGCCTACAATAATTCCAGAAACCGATAATGGTAAAGTTCTTAAACGTGCTGCTGCAAGCCAATGTTTTATTTTCAATGTTATTGTTTTTATAATTTTATTTTCTCGCAAAGGCGTTAAGGCGCAAAGGTTGGTGCTTTCTATTGTTATATTTTTCCTTTTCTGACTCTTTTCCGAAGGAAAAGACACTGTTTATGGAACTTCTACAATTTATAGAATACAGTGACTGCCAACTGATGACTGAACACTGCCTACTTTTTTAAGTCTAACTAATTACTGCCTACTGAAGACTGTTTACTGCCTACTTTTTAAGGTATCCATTGTTTTGGAAAATTAGGCTTACGTTTTTCTAAAAAGGCATCACGTCCTTCTTTAGCTTCATCTGTCATATAAGCCAAACGTGTTGCTTCACCTGCAAATACTTGTTGTCCAACCATGCCATCGTCTGTTAAATTCATTGCAAATTTAAGCATCTTTATAGAGGTTGGTGATTTTTCTAGTATTTCTTGAGCCCATTGGTAGGCTGTTGTTTCTAATTCATTATGTGGAATTACAGCATTAACCATTCCCATATCATAAGCTTCTTGAGCAGAGTAATTACGACCCAAAAAGAAGATCTCTCTTGCCTTTTTTTGCCCTACCATTTTTGCAAGGTAGGCAGAACCATAACCTCCATCAAAACTAGTAACATCTGCATCTGTTTGTTTAAATATTGCATGTTCTTTACTTGCTAAAGTTAAATCGCAAACAACATGTAAACTGTGTCCTCCTCCAACTGCCCAACCTGGAACAACAGCTATTACTGCTTTTGGCATAAAGCGAATGAGACGCTGTACTTCTAATATATTTAACCTATGGTAACCGTCTTCTCCTACATAACCTTGTTTTCCACGTGCTTTCTGGTCTCCTCCAGAACAAAATGAATACACACCATCTTTAGCTGAAGGTCCTTCAGAAGATAATAATACTACTCCAATATTAATATCTTCTTGCGCATCGTAAAAAGCATCGTATAATTCTTTTGTTGTTTTTGGTCTAAATGCATTTCTAACATTTGGTCTATTAAAAGCTATTCTAGCAACTCCGTTACATTTATTATAGGTAATGTCCTCATAATCTTTGACTTTAACCCATTTAATTTCACTCATAACCGTTTTGTTTTTCAAAATTTAAAAATACATAATTTTGATTATTGTAGTCCTAATTTTAAGTTATTATTTAATCTATTTGTTGATTTTTTTTAAAATTAATATTTATGTAGTTGCATATCCGTTTAATGTCCATTAGCAGTAATGCTAGCGATAATAAGCCTATCAAATATTTTTTCTCCAAAATATCTTCTATTGAGCTTATAAACAAA
>NZ_JALZVX010000061.1 GCF_023299985.1 Lacinutrix sp.
AGGAATAGTATTATTTACGTCTTCACTTAAAATTTTTATTCCTTTTTCTAGATCTTCAGTGGTACCTAAACAATTAGCTTTAATTTGAATATTTTTGCTTATTAAGATGCCTATAAATGAAGGAAAGTTAACAAAAGATTCTTTACTTTTTATTTTTTCAGAAGATTGGTTAAACATACCACAAGTTACATATCGAGCTTCAAAACTTAGATTTGGTTGTAAAGCTACTAAGTGAGTGTCTGAAAAAGGATCTAAAACAGCATCAAAAAACAAATCTTTAGGTAAATTATTGTCTTTGAAATTATATATTTCTTTAATAAAAGGGAATAAGTCTTTTACTTTAGCTGTATCTTTTCCAGAATAAGATAAACCATAAACGTCACATTTTTTATCTCTTAAATAGTTAAGGATAATTAAAGAAGTATTCGAGGTTATAGAAGTTACAAGCACTTTATTTCCTTCTACTATGTCTGCTTTTCTTAGCATTGACATTGAAGTTTGAATACCTATACTTATCCCAGAGGCTTGTTCAACAGGAATATTGTCAGGTATTTTAATTAATTTACCTTTATGGTAAATTTCAAGTTCTTTACTAGCATGATTACTTGGTATCCCTGGAGTAGTATTAAAAGGTGCTTTAGGATAAGAACAATTAGCAATAACATAATCGCCTACTTTTAAATTATCTACATTCTTGCCAATTTTAAGTATTTCTCCACAAAACTCTGAGCCTATAGGGTAATAAGTATCTTGATTTGTGTCTTTTAACTTAGACCAAGCACTTTCTATTATTCCTAAATCTCTGTAATTTAAAGAGAATCCTTTTTTCTTCACTAAAACTAAATTCGTATAGTTTTCGCCATTTTCATCAAACTCAGTATCTGGGATATGGATTAATGCTAATGGTACTTTTAAAGAATCTAATTCTAAAATGTATTTATCTTCATCGTCTAATTTTGCAGCCAAAGATGGGCTTAATACGCCTAGTGCTCTCATTATTATATGTTTTTGTTAAAAAGAGAGTATAGCGACTCTCTTTAAGTTACTATTAATCTATACTGTTACAGTTGCTTTACTTTTTTTTTGAGTATGTAGTTGTTTGTTATAATACTTAAATAGCATATCGTAAACCACCATTTCATGTACACGTTGTTTAGCTAAGAAAATGCGGTTGCAAACCATATGTAAATAGCTTAACACAGTGTTTTCTAATCCTCCAGGTAAAATATTTTTTTCTGCAAGTGTTTTTAAGTCGTCTATAATGGTTTTGTTTTTTATAGAACGTTCTTTTAAAATATCCCACAACGGAATATACATATCTGCCTTAGTGCTTTTGTTTAAAAAGGTTTCTATGTTAGACATATTTTCGCTATACAACTCATTCACTTGTTTGTTTAGTGCTCCTGTTTTATTAAACTCTCGCCCAAAACTTGTTTTAGCAACATTTAAGAGCTGCATTTTTTGTTTTAAATCAAACCCAAAATCAT
This sequence comes from Lacinutrix sp., assembly GCF_023299985.1. Lineage (GTDB taxonomy): Bacteria > Bacteroidota > Bacteroidia > Flavobacteriales > Flavobacteriaceae > Lacinutrix. The sequence goes on from NZ_JALZVX010000061.1 coordinate 1,488, forward strand.
TGAGTAAATGATCCATAGAAAGTAAAGAGAATAACCAACGCACACGTTCTCCAGCATCACCTTCAATCATGTCAGCAAATTTAACCGTAGCTTCGCTGTCATTGTAATACAATTCTTCAGTAGCATCTATAGATTCAAAACCATAACGTTGTAATTCTCTTAAGTATGTATCTGTTTGTGTTTTCCAAATTAACAGGTTGTTTTCGAACGGTTGAATGTGTTTTTTGATAATTAATACACACTCAGAGAATTTTATTTGGTCATTTAAATGAATTCTAAAACGTAAATGGTGACCATCTTTATCTGCATAACGAATAAAGAACCATTTATGGATAAGGTTATTAGCTTCTAGTTCGTCAACTATTGGCTTAATGGCTTGGTTTAATAATTTTTCACCTACACGCTCTCCACAATAGAACTTATAGTATAACCACTCGTCTCCAGTAGAGTAAGAGGCTTTTTGTAAAGTTGCTTTTTGAATTTTTAATGGTTGTGTTTCAGTTAGTTCTTTTGCTTTTGGTACATTTTTATAAGATGGTAACACAAATTCATTACAGTAAGCTCCTGTTACAGTATCTTCCTCAAAAAAGAATTCTTTAAGTTGAATAAAGCGCTCACCTTTCAGCATGAAATAGAACACAGTACAACTTAGGTCGTTTTCAAAATTTACAACTACCTCATTATCACCTTGCGTAAAGGCTACAACATTTGGTATGTTCCTTTCTTTTTGAAAAGTTCTAACACACTCAATAGCATTTGCTTCTTTGTTAGCTAAAATAGCTTTTATAGTATCGTAATCTAGAGCCCAAGTAGCACGAGAAAGTATAACACCTTTGTAACTTACCCTTGGTAAATAATTAAATTCGTTTTGTAAAGTTCCCCAACTAAAACCTAAACCAGTTTGTTCTTGATCTTGTAAGTCGCATAAAAAGTGATAAATAGGTAAAGCATTAGCACTGTAATTATGAGCATTACCCAAACGCGGAATAATCTCTTTATTTAAACGTTTTGAACGTAAGGTTACTTTATCTCTTCGAACAGAAACATATAAATCAGAAACATCTAATTGATGTTCTTTGTCTAAAGACGAATTTCCTAAATATGGAATTTCGTAGTCGCGTTGAAATTTTCTGTAAAGTATATTACCTGTTCTTGCTTGAGGCAAGTGAATAATTTCAGCAAGAACTTTACCTGGATATAATTGTTTCTCATGAGTATGAATTTCGTTACACATGTCTTCTATAGACTCATCTAAATGAGCGAAACGTCCTATTAAACCATTTGCTGATGGTCCCCAAACAGATTTTAAATGTAATTTTTCTTCTCCTTTTTCATGAAAAATATTAAAAAATGTTGAAAAACTATCTGGATATAAATTTTCATTTTCTTTAAATTGATTAATTTCTTCATCGGTTAAACTAATTTCTGAAGTACCATTTTGTAACGCATTTAAGGCTTTTTTAAATAAAAACTCTGATTTTTTGCTCCAGCTTATTTGCCTAGTATTTGCAACATGGCTTCCTCTTATTGCTAATTTGTCAACCAAAGGTGTTTTTGCACCAGAGCCTCGACTATAGCCAATACCTATATCTGGATCTAAAACATTAATTAATGGTTGCTCATACTCTTCGTAGCGTTCTTGAAATTTCTTTTTAAAGTCATCTAAAGTAGCATTACTTCTCTTATTTTGAAGCTTATTTAATACAACAATAGCATTTCGTAATTTTTTTACCGTAGCATAACCTAAAGTAGAGGAAGATAGATCTTTGTAACTATCAACTTGAAAGAGTTTTGTGATATCAGCCTCTTGAATTTCTTTTTCAATTTGCTCATGTATTTCTCTATATTTTTCTGGGCTATTGAAAACAGACTCATCAATAGCACTTATTTTACTTTTAAGAGATATTAGTAATTTTTTTACTACGTTACCTTCATAAAAATTGAAACGCTCTTCAGCTAAAACAACTAATAAACTTTCTAAGTAATCATCTCCAGTTAAAGTAAATTCTAATTCATTTACAAAAAACTGGCTATCTATAACTTGGTTAATAAAAGCTGTAGCATCCTCAATACTAATATTATCATCTGTAATTGGTTTAATTAATTCGTTAATTGTTGCACCTTTTTGGGCGATTTTAATTGTTTGTTCTAAGTAATCATTGATATCTACTTCAGAAATTTTGTGACATCTAGCCTTATCTTTAAAATAGTACTCAACAAAGCGATACTTGTCCATTACTTTATACATAGAGTTGTTAGGGTAGTATTTTAAAATGGCCCTAATTTCTTTATGTTTAGTTATTTCTGGAAGTATCTCACCTAAAAAATACATATCAAACTTTGTAGTACGTTTTAGTTCTCCATTAGCAACATCAATACTAGTTTCTTTAGCAAGATTAACTGTACTTACAGAAGCCCACAAACCAAATGGTGTACAACGGTTTGCTAATCTTGAAGTGTATTTATAAAGTGAACCTCTTAGGTTCTTAAGTTCGTCTTCTGTTTGAAACCCTTCACCTTTTTCCCATAGTTCTAGTGCTTTATAAATATTAGGTGAACCAATAAATAAAGCTTCTCTATGTTTAGGAACTTTAAATATTTCTTGGATTTCTTCCCAAGTAATATCAATTTTTTTAACGCTTAACGGTGTTCTAACTACCGCTTTGTTTGCAAATGAATGATTTTTCATAATTGACGGGTTTTTTAATTATACATTTAAATTTTTCCACATTCTATTGTAGTAGCCATCTTTAGCTAATAGTTCTTTATGTGTTCCAGTTTCGATAACTTCACCTTTTTTCATGGCGATTATTTTATCTGCTTTAACAATAGATTGTAGTTTGTGGGCAATAATAATTATGGTTTTTCCCTGTGCTTGTAAATCATCGATGAGGTCTTTAATTACGAGTTCAGATTCAGAATCTAAAGCAGAGGTTGCTTCGTCTAAAATTAAAATTTCAGGTTCTTTGTATAGTGCTCTAGCAAAAGCGATACGTTGTCTTTCTCCTCCAGAAAGATTAGCACCAAACTCACCTAAATAGGTTTCAAAACCATTTGGAAGCGATTCTATAAATTCATAAGCACCAACTTGTTTAGAAACCCTAATAATTTTTTCCATATCTGGACTGTACTCTCCAATAGCAATGTTAGAAATTATCGAACCATCAAATAGCTCTACGGTTTGAGGTACTGTTGTTACTAAGGCATTAATACTCTCTTTTGTAATATATTTTAAATCATAATCTCCAATAAGAATTTTTCCTTCTGAAGGTTGATATACATTTTGAATAAGTGAGGCAATAGTACTTTTTCCGCTTCCGCTTTCTCCAACTAAAGCCGTAAATTTTCCTCTTGGTATGGTTAAGCTAATATCTTTAAAGATATCTCTTCCTAATTCGTAATGGAAACGAACATGATCAAATTGTATGTCTCCAAATGAATGCTCTGAAACAGCAATATTAGCTTCGTTTGCTTCCCTTTCAAGATCCATAATACCAAATAATCTATCAGCTGCAATCAAGGCATTTTGGATTGATTTATTTGTGCCAATTAATTGAGAAGCAGGACCTGTAAAGTAACCTATAATAGAATAGAATGAAAATAATTCTCCAGGAGTAATATCTCCATCTATTACAAAATAGGTTCCAGCCCAAAGTAGAATAATTGTAAATATTCTAGAAACAAAACCTGTTGAAGTGCTAGAAAAAACACTGTTTAAACCAGATTTATAAATGGTTTTAAGTAAGTCTATAAATTTAAGTTCAGTTTTATTTTTAGTAAACTCTTCGAGTGATAATCGCTTAACAGTTCCAATGTTTTTAATTGATTCTACTAATTGAGATTCTAGTAAAGCATTTTTCTCCATAACTTCACGCTCAACTTTTTTGTTTAGCTTGTTAACAATGAAGTAGATAACTATATATACAGGGATAATGAGTAGAATAATACCTGCTAACTTTACATTATAGGTAAACATAAAAATGAATGAAAAAATAACAATAAAGACATTCACTAATATACTTAAAGCAGTATCATTAATAAGTGACCTGATTTTTACAGCATCTCCAATTCTTGACATAATCTCTCCAATTCGCATGGTGTCAAAGAATTTTTGAGGCATAGTAAACAAATGCTTATAGTAACCCAAAATTAGTCTAGAATCTATTTGTTGACTTGTTTTAAGCATAAACACATCTTTAAGGGCTCCAAAAAGATATTGCAGGATAGTACAACCTAATACAATTATACTCATTAAATTTAGGAGGCTTTTGTTGCCACTAACTAAAACAAAATCAGTTATTTTTTCAATATAAATAGATACTGAAAAGCCAAGAACGGTATATAAAATAGAGCCAATTAAAGCTTGAATTAAGATATGCTTGTGAGGGTTTAAAAGAAAAGCCATTCGCTTAAAATTAGAGAATTTTTCGTTTCTTTCTTTAAAAATATCCTCATCTGGAATAAGAATAAGCATATAGCCAGTAAAGATTTTTTCAAACTCTGCTCTAGTTTTCTTTTCAAGTTTTCCAGTAGCAGGATCCATAACCTTTACATAGTCCTTTGTCACTTTATAAATAACCATGTAATGTGGGAACTCATGCTCCTCAAGCTTAATCATTACGTGTGCAATGGCTGGTAAAGGTATTTCCTCTAAACTATCCATAGACGCTTTAACACCTTTTGCTATAAAATCTAGTTTTATTGCTGCTTCTCTTAAACCTAAAAGGGTTGTGCCTTTTTGGTTAGTACTCGCATATTGTCTAATTCTTGAGATAGGTAGGCTTAGTTTGTAATGCTCTGAAATAGAAGCTAAACAAGCCGCGCCACAGTCACTAAAATCATGTTGTTTTATTTCTATTTTACTCATTTTTAGGATTATAAGGGTTAAACCAATCATCGATACTATCAAATAGCAAATCAAACAAACTTCTTTTAATTAAAAAGAATCGACTTGTAACAGACATTCCTTTTTTTAAATCACCTCTAGCTCCATTAGTTAAAGACAAATGCTTTTCATTTAATGTGCTTCTCACTCTAAAAATATTTCTGTTGTTCATTTGAACAATATCTTTACCAACCTCAGTAATTTCTCCTGTTGCAAATCCCCACTGGTTAGAGTTATAAGAGCTTACTTGGTACTTTGCTGCAATTCCTTCTTTTATATAACCAATGTCTGCTGGTGATAAATAAGATTCAATTTCTAAGCTTTTATTAGGAGAAATATTAGCCAATGTGCTTCCAGGACTTAAAACACTACCTTCGTTATAACCTTGTACATTTATAAGTTCACCATCTACAGTGGCAGTTAAAACATACATTTCTTTTTCCTCTTGAAGTTGTTTTTTATTTGAGTCTAAATCTTCTAACGCTCGGTTGTAATCTGTAAGTTGCTTTTGCCAAGTTAATTGAGATTGTTTGATAGTATTATTTTTATCATTTTTCAATTTATCTAAAGCCAATTTAGCTTGGTCATATTCTGCTTTTGCAATAACACCTTTATTAAATAGTGCGTAAGATCTATCGTGTTCTATTTGAGAATTATTAATTATGGCATTTAAGCTTAATAATTGTTGTTGAAATTGAATGTATTCTTTTTTGTATTGATTTGTTTTAACCGAATTATATCTTCCTTTAATTAAATAATTTAGATCCTCTATAAAGCTTTGAATATCCTCTTTTTGAGAATCTATAAGCTTATCTCGCTCTTCAAGAATTTTTTGATTTATAATAAGTAAAGTATCGCCTTTAGTAACCGATTGGTTCTCAACAAGATTAAAATACGTTATTCTTCCACCCACAGGAGCATTTAGAGATACAGGTCTTTCATGTGATGTAATTATGCCAGGACTAGTTGTATAAAGATCAATATAAATAAAAGGAAGCGCTATAAACGTACCCGATAATACTAAAAATATAATCCAAAAAATAAGATTAGTCTTTTTACTATGCTTGGCAATATGATATTCTACAGTGTTATGTAAAATATCTTCTGGGAAAATATTATTTTCATTCATATATTTCTAGACTATTAATAAGTTAATAATAATATGTCTTTTATATTAAGAGCTATTATGAATGAAACTCTAATTAATAAATATAACATGTGCTTGAGTATTTGATTCAAAGCAACAGATAATAAAGAAGAAATACAAGGTAAGCGTCCTTATTTTTATAAAATCAGGTATTAGGAAGTGGATTTAAAATATTGATAATCAGATTTATAAATTATTTTTAATATAAAAAAATATAAAAAAATGCTTTTTAAAATGTTTTACAGAAAACCCTTGTTTATATTTGTTATTACATAGATTATGAAAAAAAAAATATCAAAAAAGTTATTTCATAAGTATCGTTTAATCATTTTAAACGAAGATACTTTTGAAGAAAAACTAGCTTTTAAGCTTACGCGTTTAAACGTGTTTGTACTATTTAGTATTTCATCTATTGCATTAGTTGGTTTTACTATTTTGCTTATCGCTTTTACACCATTACGAGAATATATTCCTGGTTATTCTTCTACAGCTTTAAAAAAACAAGCAGTGGCTTTAAATTTTAAAACCGACTCACTGCAGCAAATTATCACCTACAACGACCAATATTACACTTCTATAAGAAAAGTGTTAAAAGGAGAAGTGAGTACTGTGAAATTTAATAGAGATTCTATTATTGAAGCCGCAAATAAAGAGACAGGTGAAATAGATTTGTCTGCAAGTAAAGCCGATTCTATTTTAAGAGCAAAAGTGGATAAAGAAGACAAATACAACCTTTTCGAAACTGCAAAATCAAAAACCAACTTTGTGTTATTCCCACCTGTAAACGGCGAAATTAGTGAGCAATATAATCCAGAAAAAAAACACTATGCAGTAGATATTGTAGTTGCTAAAAACACACCAATTAAAGCCACTGCAGACGGAACAGTAATTTTTGCTGAATGGACTGCCGAAACCGGCTTTGTAATACTAATTGAGCATAGTCATGGTTTACTTTCTGTCTATAAACACAATACAACACTTACCAAAACACAAGGCGATTTAGTAAAAGCAGGAGAAGTTATTGCAACTTCAGGAAATACAGGAGATTTATCTACAGGACCACATTTACATTTCGAGTTATGGAGTGATGGCTATTCTGTAAACCCAACAAACTTTATAGATTTTAAAAAATAGTATGTCATTAAAATCAATATTAGCTAAACCATTTGCAGCAAAAATTTACAAGAAAGTTCAAAAATGGGCCAATAATCCTATTGAAACTCAAGAGAAAGTATTTCAAAATTTAATTTTTGAAGCTTCCCAAACTGTCTTTGGAAAAGATCACAACTTTAAAAGTATAAATAACCACGAAGATTTTATTAAGCGCGTTCCAATTCGTGACTACGAAGCACTAAAACAGTATACCGAAAGGATGGTTGCTGGTGAAGAGAATATACTTTGGAAAGGAAAACCACTTTATTTTGCAAAAACATCTGGTACAACATCTGGCGCAAAATACATTCCAATAACTAAAGAAAGCATGCCTAATCATGTAAACGCTGCACGAAACGCCATTTTACTTTATATACACGAAACAGGAAACGCTAAATTTGTAGATGGAAAAATGATTTTTCTTCAAGGCAGTCCAATTTTAAAAGAACTAAACGGTGTACAATTAGGGAGATTGTCTGGAATTGTAGCACATTATGTGCCTAAATACCTTCAAAAAAACAGGTTACCATCTTGGAAAACTAATTGTATAGAAGACTGGGAAACCAAAGTAGATGCTGTAGTAGAAGAAACCTTGCCAGAGAACATGACTATTATTTCTGGTATTCCATCTTGGGTTCAAATGTATTTTGAAAAACTTCAAAAAAAGACAGGAAAAAAAGTAGGAGATATTTTTAAGAATTTTAATTTATTCATTTTTGGAGGTGTTAATTACGAACCTTATAGAGCAAAATTTGAAAATTTAATAGGCCGAAAAGTAGATAGTATAGAGTTTTATCCAGCAAGTGAAGGTTTTTTTGCGTTTCAAGACAAGCAAGACGAAAAAGGAATGCTTCTTCAATTAGATTCTGGGATGTTTTACGAATTTATTTTAGCTGAAGAATTTTTTGATGAGAATCCAAAACGAATTACTATAAGAGATGTTGCCATTGGCAAAAATTATGTCATGATAGTTTCAACAAATGCAGGATTATGGGCTTATAATATTGGCGATACTGTAATATTTACAAGCATAAAACCATATCGTGTTATTGTTTCTGGACGTATAAAACATTTTATTTCTGCCTTTGGCGAACATGTAATAGGTAAAGAAGTGGAACAAGCTCTTAAGGAAGCTATCGAGAATACATCTGTAAGAATTAATGAGTTTACAGTAGCACCACAAATTAGCCCAGAATCAGGCTTACCATATCACGAATGGTTTATAGAATTTGAAAACAAACCAGAAAACCTTTCCGCTTTAGCGCAAAAAATAGACAACGCTTTACAACAACAAAACAGTTATTATTTAGATTTAATTGTTGGTAAGGTTTTACAACCACTAAAAATTTCTATAATTCAAAAAAACGGATTCCAAAATTATATGAAATCTATTGGGAAATTAGGTGGACAAAATAAACTGCCACGCTTAGCTAACGATCGTAAAATAGCAGATGCTTTAAATACTGAAATAGTACCGAAATAATACTATATTTGCCTGCTAAGGAAACCACATGAATAAATTTAAAAAACACGAGAGAACTAGAGCGCAAGAAAGCTCGAATGCTATTGAAAGAATGTACATTACGATGCGGCATTTATTTAATCGTGGTTTTTATAAACCTATGGGAATTTCTGGTGAGACATTGCGAGAAGCACTTTTAGTATTAAGGCCAGAAATATATGGCTCTATTGCAGATGAAAAAGCAGAGTTAGAAGGTATTTTGTATGTTATAGATAGACTTCCAAGAGGTATAGAAGAGTGTCGTTTTATTAATCTTACAAGTGATGAAGGTTATGCGAATTCTCATTTTGAAGCTATAATTCCACCTAAGAGAAGGCGTAATTGTTACCGTATAGATAACGAACAAATGAATATTGAAATCACGCGAGGACGTAGTGAGATCTATGATATTCTAACGCATTTAACTTTTTTGTTTGTAGAGTCTCATAAAATTTTTAAACGTATTGTTATTGACGATAAAGGAACTACAACTAGAGATTGGATAAAGTTAAAGGTTGCTGTTTTAAATAAAAAGAAACTTACAAAACAAGAGCGTGAAATAGCGATTACTCATACAGCAAATATTTTAGGACGTACATTTAAAGAATTAAGCGATGTTTATAATGTATTTGCAACAAAAAAACACCCAGAACGTTTATTAGAAATTGTCTATTGGTTAGGAAAATTAGCAATAGAAGAGGTTGTAAATAATAATAAACGGACTATTACTTTTAGTCCAGTGCTACGCGAACGTTTAGGACACCATATCCATGGAGAACGTTGGGCAGATACTATTAAAGAAACACTTAAAAAAGAAGGTTTGTTATCTAGGCCAATACATGTTATTAGTGCAAACCTACACAGTGTTATGAATGTTTTATATGCACCACAAGCACTAAAGACCTTAGCTGATAAAAAAGATATTTTTGAGGTTTACGAAGCGTTAAGTAGTTCTGAGAATGAAAGCTTGAGCAATAAAGTAACACAAAAAGCGTTACAGCAAGGAATGATATATATCAAAGACACTTCTGGAACTAATATAAACATTCAAATTTTTGATACTGCAAAGCTAGATTTAAGCCATACAGATTTAGAGCTTGATAAATCAGAAAAAAACATTGAAAAACCAGTGCTTTTTGTAATGGATTATGCTTTTGGTGAGCAAGCTTACGAAACTATTGATGAGTTTTTAAAACCTTTTGGTGAAGGAAAAGACAAAACACATTTAAACATTGAGTCTATCTCAATAATGGGAAAAGCAGGGATTTTAGAAGGAGGTAAAGGAGATATTATGATACCGTCTGCACATATTTTTGAAGGCACAGCAGATAATTATCCGTTTAAAAACGAATTAAGTAAAAAAGATTTAGATAATCAAGGTGTAGAAATTTTTGAAGGTAGCATGATTACTGTTTTAGGAACATCACTTCAAAATAAAGACATTTTAAAGTTCTTTTATAATTCTACTTGGAATGTAATTGGTCTTGAAATGGAAGGAGCACACTATCAAAAAGCAATACAAGCAGCATCAAAAGTAAGAGGAAGTATTAATCCAGGTGTAAAAGTAAGATATGCTTATTATGCAAGTGATAATCCATTAGAAACAGGAAGTACCTTAGCCTCTGGCGGATTAGGGACTTCAGGTGTAAAACCAACCTATTTAATAACCAGAAAGATATTACAACAAATACTTAGTTAACCATTTAGAACAGATTATGAGTCAAGAATTACCAAAAAACAAAAACAAGGACCAAGAAGTAGATTTAATAGTATTTTTCAATCTTATTGGAGATACTCTTAGCAAATTATTTAATTTTATTAATTCTATTTTTAAAGCTGTTTTTTCAATAGTTATTCATACTATAAAAATTTTTATAGATGGTTGGAAAATTATTTTAGGAGTAATTGTTATTGCTGCAGCCGTTGGTTATGCTTTAGAAAGTACAAGACCAAAATTTTATCAATCTGGAATGCTAGTCAAGCCTTATTTTGATTCCAAATATCAATTAGTAAATAATATTGGGTTTTTTAATGCACTTATTGATAATAAAGATTACGAACAATTAAATAAAATTTTTAATTCAGACAGTACATATAAAATTGATGTAAAAAACATTAAAGGATTTACTATTGAACCAGGACCGGAAACAGAGAATGATCGTGTATTACAATATCAAGATTTTATTAAAAAGTTAGATACAATTGGACGTTTACAAGCTGACTATGAAATTTTTATAGAAAATAGAAGCATCTACCATGGAAATATTTTTCTTATTACTGCTAAATCGGATAAGAAAGATATTTTTAAAAATTTAACATTCGGTATTAATTCAGCTTTTACAAACGAATACTCCACCTCTAAAAAAGTTAAAGATACTTTGTTATATAAGATACAAAGAGAAAAAATAGAAAAAAGCTTAGACCAGGTAGAAAAGTTACAAGACATTTATGTGCAAGTATTACAAAATAATGCTGATAACCCTACTGCTGGATTTAAAGTTGGTGAATTACCATTAACGCAGGAAAAAGCAAAGACTAAAGAGTTTGAACTATTAACTAAATCACTAGCTTTACAAGACCAATTAAGTAAACTTGATGAAAAACGTATTACAGAAGATGTTTTTGTGGATGTTATCTCTAGTTTCCAAGCAGTAGGGAGTCAAAAAACAAGTTTACTAGAAAGATATTCTATTATTTTTCCAATGTTAGCATTTCTAATACTGTGTTTATTTTATTTAGTCAAGAGAATTGTAATTTACACTAACAACTATGAAGGTTAAAACAATTCTAATAACAGGTGGAGCAGGTTTTATAGGTTCTAACTTTATACCTTATTACTTAAAAGAGAATCCAGAAACTCATATTATTAACTTAGACAAGTTGACATATGCTGGTGATTTATCAAATCTAACAGAAATAATTAAACAGAAAAATTATTCTTTTGTCGAGGGAGATATTTGTAATAGAACATTAATTGAAAGTTTATTTAAAAAACATAATTTTCAAGCTGTTATTCATTTTGCTGCAGAATCTCATGTAGATAACTCTATAAAAAACCCAGGTGCTTTTATAGATACTAATATTACAGGAACGTTTAATCTGTTAGATGTTGCCAAGCAATATTGGATGGAAGGGCCTAATAAAATAAAAGAAGGTTTCGAAAACGCCAGATTTCATCATATTTCAACAGATGAGGTTTATGGTACATTAGGAGAGGTTGGTTTGTTTACAGAACAAACGTCTTATGCCCCAAACAGTCCATATAGTGCGTCAAAGGCTTCTTCAGATTTTATAGTGAGAAGTTATTTTCACACCTACGGAATGAATGTAGTAACTACTAATTGTTCTAATAATTATGGACCAAAACAGCATGATGAAAAACTAATTCCAACAATAATAAGAAAGGCTATTTCTGGAGAAGCTATTCCCATTTATGGAGACGGTAAAAATATACGCGATTGGTTATATGTATTAGACCATTGTAAAGGAATTGAGTTAGTTTTTAGTAAAGGTAAAGCTGGTGAAACGTACAATATTGGAGGAAGAAATGAAAGAGACAACTTGTATATAGTTAATACAATTTGCGATATTTTAGACGCTATAGAACCTTCTAAAAAATCATATAAAGAACAAATTACTTTTGTTAAAGACAGACCAGGTCATGACTTTAGATACGCTATTGATGCAACTAAAATAGAAAAGGAACTGAGCTGGAAAGCAGACGAAAATTTTGAATCTGGAATTAGAAAAACCATAGATTGGTATCTAGAAAAATATAATAAATAATGAAAGGAATTATACTAGCTGGAGGATCAGGTACACGTTTACATCCCTTAACAAAGGTTTTAAGCAAACAATTGATGCCTATCTATGATAAGCCAATGATTTATTATCCGTTATCTACATTAATAACAGCAGGTATAAACGAAATTTTAATTATATCCACTCCAGAACATTTACCGCTTTTTAAACAACTACTAGGAGACGGAAGCCAAATAGGATGCAAGTTTCAATACGCAATACAAGAAGCTCCTAATGGTTTAGCGGAAGCCTTTATAATTGGAGAAAAATTTATTGGTAAAGACAAAGTAGCCTTAATATTAGGCGATAATATTTTTTACGGAACAGGACTAGCCGAGCTTTTAAAAGCTAATAATAATCCAGATGGAGGTATTGTTTACGCATACCACGTTACAGATCCAGAACGTTATGGAGTTGTTAATTTTGACAAAAAAGGAAAAGCATTATCTATAGAAGAAAAACCAAAGCATCCAAAATCTAATTACGCAGTTCCTGGTATTTATTTTTACGATAATAATGTTATTGAAATTGCAAAAAACATAAAGCCTAGCCATCGAGGAGAATTAGAAATAACGGATGTAAATAAAGTATATTTAGAAAACGGAAATCTTCAAGTGTCAATTTTAGATAAAGGAACAGCTTGGTTAGATACGGGCACTTTTAACTCTTTAATGCAAGCTTCTCAATTTGTTCAAGTTATAGAAGAACGACAAGGATTAAAAATAGGCGCTATTGAAGAAGCAGCTTACTCCAGCGGATTTATTTCTAAACAACAGTTAATAGACCTAGCAACACCACTTTTAAAAAGTGGCTATGGCGCACATTTAATTAGTTTAGTAAATCAAGAGTAATATGCAAGCAACAGAAACAAATCTTCAAGGTTGCTATATACTTGAGCCTAGTATTTTTAATGATGAAAGAGGTTACTTTTTTGAAAGCTATAACAAAGAAAAATTTGAA
>NZ_JALZVX010000062.1 GCF_023299985.1 Lacinutrix sp.
CCAGAAATTTTTAAAGCTGGTATGTCTGGAAAAACAATTAAAATTGGATGTTGGATAGGTAGAAGCATTAACGTTCCAAAAATTGATTAATGAACTTTAAAAAGTTATATAATATTAAAAACGGAGTCATAGCATTAGCTATGACTCTGTTTTTTTCTTGTACAAATAACTTTAAAGAAGTAAATAAAATAGGCGTTAGTGAAAACGAACCACAAGGTATAGGTATAGAGGTTAATGCAAAGCGAACAGATTCTGGACGTGTGGTTGCTAATTTAATTAGCCCAAAGTTGTTGGATTTTGAAAACAGAAAATTTCCATATTCAGAATTTCCAGAAGGTGTTACACTGCATATTTTTGATGAGCAAAATTTTAAAACAACAATAGTTTCAGATTATGCTATTATTTATAGCGAAACAGACGTTATAGATATGCAAGGTAATGTTGTGGTCTCTACTCACGAAGGTGATAGTTTGTTTGCAGATCAATTGTTTTTCGACCAGCAAAAAGAGTGGTTGTTTACTAATTCACCTGTAAGATATAAGGCTGAAGGCTTTGACACAAGAGGTAAAGGTTTCGATTCTGATCGCGATTTTACTAAAGCAGAAGTTTTAGAGATAAGTGGTTATTTTTTAATTGACGAATAATACAATCTTGTATTATTAATTATAGTGTACTTTAATTTTTTATATATCTTTACTACAACTAATATTATACATGAAATACTTAAAATTTTCTCAATACATTTATATTATCGCAGGTATCTATTTTTTATACGATTGCATAAGAACCTGGAATGGAGATAGAAATCATGCTTATTTATCCTTGTTTCTATTTGCTTTAGCAATATTTATGTTTTTTTTTAGAAGACATTTTCATAAAAAATATGAAGACAGAAGCAATAAACAATAAATGGCAACAACAGTAGTTATCGTTATTATTATACTGTCGTTACTACTATCGGCATTTTTCTCTGGAATGGAGATTGCTTATGTTTCTGCTAACAAAATTCATATAGAAATAGAAAAAAAGCAAGACGACTTTTTAGCTAAAATCCTTAAAAGACTAACAGCAAAACCATCTAAATTTATAGCAACAATGCTTATTGGTAACAATATAGCACTTGTTATTTATGGTTTTTTTATGGGAGATTTATTAGTAAAGTGGTTTACATCTTTAGTAGGTAACTATCCTGTTTTAGAGTATTTATTAGTAGACTTAGTTCTTTTGTCTCAAACAATAATTTCAACTTTAGTAATATTATTTACAGCAGAATTTCTTCCAAAAGTATTCTTTCAAATTTACAGTAATACCTTAATTAAGGTTTTAGCTTTTCCAGCTTACCTGTTTTATTTGTTGTTTTGGTTTATTTCTGGTTTTGTACTTTGGATTTCAGATTTTGTACTTAAAAAGTTTTTTAAAACGGAAGGCGATCAAGTACAACTAGCATTTTCAAAAGTAGAGTTGGGTCATTACATTAGTGAGCAAATGGAATCTGTGGAAGAACATGATGATATTGATTCCGAAATTCAAATATTTAAAAACGCACTAGAGTTTGCAGAGGTTAAAGCAAGAGAAGTTATGATTCCTCGAACAGAGATTGTGGCTTTAGAAATTAACGATACCGTTGCTAATTTAAGCAAGCTGTTTACCGAAACAGGAATGTCTAAAATATTAATTTATAAAGAAACGATAGACGATATTGTTGGTTATGCACACGCTTTCGAGTTGTTTAAAAAACCTAAAACAATCAAGGCAATGGTTATGCCAGTAGAGTTTGTTCCAGAAACCATGTTAGCAAACGATATACTTAATGTGCTAATTAAAAAACGTAAAAGTATTGCCGTTGTTTTAGACGAATATGGTGGAACCTCTGGTATTATGACTGTTGAAGATATAGTTGAAGAGCTCTTAGGTGAAATTGAAGACGAGCACGACACAGTAGTATTGAGAGAAGAAAAAATAAACGATTTAAACTATACTTTCTCTGCACGCTTAGAAGTCGATTATTTAAACGAAACCTATAAATTAAACCTGCCAGAAGGTGAAAACTACGAAACACTTGGTGGTTTAATTGTCGATCATACCGAAGAAATACCTCAAAAAAACGATATTGTTAATACAGAACATTTTCAGTTTAAAATTCTTGAGGTCTCAAACACTAAAATAGATTTAGTATCTCTAAAAGTTAAAACAGACTATTAAGTTACAAATCGTACTATTATCAAGAGATTTTTAGCAAAAACACCACTCATTTTAACTATTCTACAATTATTGCTAATTTCTGCTTTTATTATTAAATAGAAAATGGTATTTTCGCCCACTATATTTTAACAATAACAGAAATACAATCTATATCTACAGATGGCAATTTTAAATAAAATAAGACAGAAAACAGTTGTACTAATTTTAGTAATCGCATTAGCGCTATTCGCGTTTATATTATCGAGTCTTTTCGATAATAAAGATGCATTGTTTAATAAATCTCCAGATGTAGTTGCTACTATTAATGGAAAAGACATTTCGCGTCAGGCATTTATGGCTCAGGTAGAAGCACGTAATAATCCAAATACTACGCAATCTCAAGTTATGAATCAAGTTTTCGAAGCAGAAGTAAGAAAATCTGTGATGGAATCTCAATTTAGCGAGTTAGGTCTAACTGTTGGTAGAGAGCAAATGCGTGACATATTAAAACAAAATTACGCAAGTAGTCCTCAGTTTTTAAATGCTGAAGGTGTTTTTGATGAGTCTTTATTAAATCAATATATTTTAGATTTAAAGGAGTCTCCTAACAGAGATTTTTATAACAGATGGGTTTTAGGAGAAGAAGCTATGGCATCTGGTGCTTTACAGCAAAATTATATTAATATGATTAAAGCAGCATCTAATGCTACTTTAGCAGAAGGTGAATTAGAGCACAAACTACAAAACGATCTAGTAGATATTAAATATGTGTCTATACCTTACACGTCTATTGCAGACAGTACTGTTGTTGTTAGTAATTCTGAAATTACGGCTTACATTAACAAAAATAAAAGCAAATACGAAGCTGAGGCATCAAGAAATTTACAATATGTAAAATTTGAGAATGTACCATCTCTAGAAGACGAAAACACACTTAAAAACCAACTTGTTTCATTTATAAATGGAAAAGAAATTTATAATGAAGTAACTAAACAAACCGAAAAAACGCCTAGTTTTTTAAACATGAACAACGCAGACGCTATTACTTTAGTTAATGCAGAGACAGATGGTGGTGTAAAATTTGCAGACAAATATGTATATGGTTCTGCTTTTCCAAACGGAGTTAAAGATAGTATTGCAAAATTAAACATTGGTTCGGTTTATGGTCCTTATAAGGATGGCTCAAGTTATAAAATAACGAAGCTTTTAGATAGAAAGGTACTAGCAGATTCTATACAGTCCAGCCATATTCTTATTCCTTTTGTAGGATCTCAAGCAGCAACTGCAGAAACAACTAAAACTAAAGAACAAGCAAAAGCAACTGCAGATAGTATTTTTAGATTAGTTAGAAATAACAAAGCTAAATATGCAGCAATAGCAAACGATATTAATACAGATGGTTCTAAAGGTAAAGATGGAAGTATAGGATGGTTTCGTTTAACAGATTATAATCCTGCATCTTTCGATCCAGATTTCGCAGACTTTTTATTCTTCAATAAAAAAGGAGCTATCGATGTGGTTGCAACTAAGTTTGGTTACCACATTATTAGAATAGACGATAAGAAAAATGAAGATACAGCATACAAAGTAGCAACAATAGAAAGAACTATTGAGCCTTCTGTAGATACAGAAAATGCAGTATTTAGAACCGCAACAAACTTTGAAGTATCTCTTGATAAACAAAAATTTAAAGATGCTGCAAAAGCAAGTAACTTAAGCCTTAATCCAGTAAGTACAATTAAAGAACTTGACGAAAATATTCCTGGAGTTGGACCATTAAGAGCTTTAGTGCGTTGGACTTTTGAAGATAATAGTGAAGTTGGAGACACAAAAAGATTTGAAACTTCTAATGGCTACATTGTTGCTCAAATTACTGCTAAAAATAAAGCTGGTTTAATGAACATTCAAGATGCATCTGTAACGGCTTTACCAGAAATAAGAAAAGAAAAGAAAGCGAAATTAATAAAAGAAAGAATTAGTGCTACTACTTTAGCAGATGTTGCAACTGCAGAAACGCAAACCGTTAGAACAGCTTCAGCTATAAACATGAAGAATCCTACAGTAGCAGGAGCAGGTTTAGAGC
Organism: Lacinutrix sp.; assembly: GCF_023299985.1. Lineage (GTDB taxonomy): Bacteria > Bacteroidota > Bacteroidia > Flavobacteriales > Flavobacteriaceae > Lacinutrix. Next base: position 4,265 of record NZ_JALZVX010000062.1, read on the forward strand.
CATTAGTTGTTGGTACTGCTTTTGGTTTAGACCAAGGACAAGCATCTAAGTTAATAACAGGAGTAAAAGGTGTTTACATGGTAGAGGTTACTAAAAAGACAGCAGCTATTAAGTTAGATAATTACCAGTCTTCTGCAAACCAAGTAGCAACAGAAAAATCGACTGCAATTAATACAAGATTATATAATGCTTTAAAAGAAGCATCAGAGATTGAAGATTATAGAGCTAAAACAGTACAGTAGAATTAAACTACTACATACAATAAAAAAGCCTTGCAAATGCGAGGCTTTTTTATTACTTTAAAATAGAAAACCAATTTTACAAAATCATATCCTTAAAACTAATTATTGTATTGTAGCCTTTAGATGTAAAGTAAGATTCTATATATTCTTTTTCACCTGTAACTAAAACAAAATCGCCATTCCATCCGCCAAGACTTTTAATTTGGTGTTTATAATCGCTAAACAAACGTTCTTTAATAGGTGTTTGTTTTGTTATTGTACCTATTAAAATTTCGTGTTGTTCTATTAGCATATTAAAATCTTCAATAGTTTTAGAGTTAATCAATTTAGAGGTGATATTGTTTATTTTAAAAATAACACTTTCAATATTAGACTTATTATCTCTGTAAGTTTTAATAGAGTCACGACTATTTTGCTTTCGGTTTAAATGCATAAAAAACAATTGGTCTGTAAACGTTTTATTAAATGATAAACGCTTAACTAAAGGTTTAGAGCCTTCTAATGTATAGGTTATTGCAGAGTTGTTTTGAGCACAAGCAATATCGTAACCACTACCACCAAAAGTAGCGTTAGAAAGCGCAAAAGCATCCACTTTAGCCCATTGTGCTATATTGTTTAAAAGTGTAGAAGAAGAGCCTAATCCCCAATTATTAGCGAATTCTAATGTAGTTGTTACTTTGTAGCCTTTTGTAGTGTTTAAAAACTCAGGATTTAGTGTTTTTGCTGCTTTTAGTATTTCTAGTAAACGATTAGAAATAGTGTTGTCATTGCGAGGAGTTTTTTGCGACGTGGCAATCTCATTATTAGCAATATTTAATTCATCTTCAAACCAAACGGTTCCTTTACAATCAATACTTTCCCAGATAATCTTTTGTTCATCTATGGATTCTACAGTTAGTATTTGTCCGAATTTGGTAGGTAAAGCTAAAGCTTTTGCACCATCAAGTACTACATATTCTGCGGTAAGTAATAATTTTCCATGACTGTAGAAGGTTTGCATTATTGTCTTAATTTTTCAATTTCAGAAACCACAGCACTATGTGTTACAGTGTTGGTTTTAAAATAATTGACTATAGATTCCTTTTCTTCTTTTGAAGCATTAAATTGATTTAATATATTCATTAAATGCATTTTCATGTGTCCTTCTTGAATTCCCGTAGTCGTTAACGAGCGTAAAGCAGCAAAATTCTGTGCCAATCCAGCAACTGCTACAATTTGCATGAGCTCTTTTGCGGTTGGTTTTCCTAAAATATCTAACGCTACTTTTACTAATGGATGCAAGCCTGTTAATCCACCAACGGTTCCTAATGCTAACGGAATTTCCATCCAGAAAGTAAATATGCCATTCTCAATTTTAGCATGTGTTAAACTGCTGTATTTTCCGTTTTTAACGGCATAGGCATGAATACCAGCTTCAACAGCTCTAAAATCGTTTCCTGTGGCAAGTACAACGGCATCAATACCATTCATAATACCTTTATTGTGTGTAACAGCTCTATAAGGTTCTATTTCTGCAATGTTTACAGCGCGAACAAATTTTTCAGCAAACGCTTTACCAGAAATACCTTTATGTGTTAAATCTTCAACTTTGCAAGATACTTGAGCGCGAACTAAGCAATCTGGCACATAGTTAGAAAGAATACTCATTACAATTTCTATTGGAGCATTCAGGTATTTTTCAGCTTCTGCTTTAAACGTTTTTGCAAATTGCTCTAAACACGAGTTTATAAAATTTGCTCCCATGGCATCCAATGTCTCAAAGGTTGCATGCAATTGGTAGTAGTTGTTTAAATCTTTGGTTTTGTTTCGTAATTCAATATCTAAAATACCACCACCACGTTTTTCCATGTTAGCAGTAATTACTTTTGTATCTGTAATTAGTTTTGGCTTAATGGTATTGAAATACGCTTCTAAGTCTTTAACATTACCATTAAACATAAAATGCACTTGCCCAACTTTAGTGGTAGAAATCACTTCTGCTTTAAAGCCACCACGTTGCATCCAGAATTTAGCAGCATTACTTGCAGCTGCAACAACAGAACTTTCTTCAATAGCCATTGGTATGGCATAAACGTTGCCGTTTATTTCAAAATTTGGAGCTATACCAAGTGGTAAATAATAGTTTGAAATAGTATTTTCTATAAATTCGTCGTGAAGCTGTTGTAATTTACTATCTACATTAAAATATTGCGTGATGGTTTGTTTAGCAGTTTCAGAATTTGAAAGATAGTGACTAACAATCCAATCTATTTTTTGAGATTTAGATAGTTTTGAGAAACCAGAAATTGTTGCGCTCATTAAGTGTAAATTATGTTGGCGAAGATACTAAATAAGGTCTGTTTTGATGTAATCTTACTTTAATCAAATTTTAAACCAACACTTTTGTATCTAAATTCGGCTGAATTAACTGTTAATAATTAGGGTTTTTTGCTTATTTTTTAGTAAACTTGACATTATTTTATCAAAAAAACACACTTAATGATATTATCTAGATATTTAGCAATTTTCTGCTTATTAGTAACTACTTTATCTACAGCACAAAACAAATCTATTAGTCTAGACAATATATGGTCTAATGGTACTTTTAGAACCGAAAGATTAGATGCTTTACATTCTATGCAGAATGGACAACAATATTCTGTTTTAAATTTTGATAGAGCTAATGGCTCAACTACAATAGATATTTACGATTATAAAACTTTAGAAAAAGTAAAGACGCTAGTAAGTTCTAAAAAACTTAAAGCCATCAAGTTTTTTACAGATTATACTTTTAGCGATGACGAGTCACTAGTATTATTGGCAACAAACCAAGAGTCTATTTTTAGACGTTCCACTTTAGCTAATTACTTTGTTTTTAATACAAAAACAAACGAGTTATCTTCAATTTCTAACGATAAAATTCAAGAACCAACCTTTTCACCAGATGGAAAAAAAGTAGCGTATGGTTTAAATAATAATTTATATGTGAAAGATTTATCCTCCGGGAAAACTACTCAATTAACTACAGATGGTGTAAAAAATAAAATTATAAACGGTATTACAGATTGGGTTTACGAAGAAGAATTTGCTTTTGTTCGTGCTTTCGAGTGGAATGCAAATAGTAATAAAATTGCTTTTATTCGTTTTGATGAAACTGATGTTCCAGAATTTTCAATGGATGTTTATGGTAAAGATTTATACCAGACACAAACCGTTTTTAAATATCCAAAGGCAGGAGAAGCAAATGCTGTAGTGTCTTTGCATATTCACGATTTAAAAAAGAATAAAACTGAGGCTGTAAAGTTAGATAAAGCCTATAAAGACTTTTACATTCCTAGAATTAAATGGTCTAAGAACCCAAATATCTTGAGCGCGCAGTATATGAATCGTCATCAAGACGAACTAGATTTATGGCTAATAGATGCAAATAAAAATAAGGCAACTATAGCTATCGCTGAAAAAGATAAAGCTTATGTTGATGTAACAGATAATCTAACTTTTTTAAAGGATAATAGTTTTATTTGGACTAGCGAAAAAGATGGTTTCAATCATATTTACCATTACGGTAAAAAAGGAAAATTAATAAATCAAGTAACTAAAGGCAATTGGGAGGTTACTAACTATTATGGTTTTGATGCTAAAACAAATAATATTTACTACCAATCTGTAGAGAATGGTTCTATTAATCGAGATGTTTACTCTATTAATTTAAATGGTAGAAATAAAGTGCGTTTAACCAAAGATACAGGAACAAATAGCGCAGATTTTAGTGCAGACTTTACTTACTTTATTAACACATTTTCTAGTGCAACAACACCTCCTAAATACACATTAAACAGTGCTTTAAATGGAACGGTTGTAAAAAGTATAAAAGATAATGCCACATTAGCAAAGACGGTTTCAGAATTTAAAACTTCAAAAAAAGAATTTTCTACTATTAGTGTAAATGGCAACGATTTAAATATGTGGATTATTAAACCTGCAAATTTTGATGCTACCAAAGAATATCCATTATTTATGTTCCAATATTCTGGACCAGGTTCACAACAAGTAGCCAACCGTTGGAATGCTTCTAACGATTATTGGTACCAAATGTTAGCTCAAAAAGGCTACATTGTTGCTTGTGTAGATGGAAGAGGAACAGGTTTAAAAGGAGCAGATTTTAAAAAAATCACTCAAAAAGAATTAGGTAAATTTGAAGTTGAAGACCAAATAGAAGCTGCTAAAAATTTAGGACAACGTGCTTATATTGATGCGTCTAGAATTGGAATTTGGGGCTGGAGCTATGGTGGTTTTATGTCTAGTAATGCGTTATTTAAAGGAAACGATGTCTTTAAAATGGCTATTGCAGTTGCACCAGTAACAAGCTGGCGTTTTTACGATTCTATTTATACAGAACGTTACATGACTACGCCTCAAGAAAATGCAAGTGGTTATGATGATAATTCGCCAATAAACCATGTCGATAAATTAAAAGGGGACTTTTTACTAATTCATGGAACAGGAGACGATAATGTACATGTGCAAAACACAATGCGTATGGTTGAAGCTTTAATTCAAGCCGATAAACAATTTGAATGGATGATATATCCAGACAAAAATCATGGTATTTATGGTGGAAATACACGCAAGCATTTATATACAAAAATGACCAATTTTATAGATCGTACTTTGGGTGATAAAATTCAA
>NZ_JALZVX010000063.1 GCF_023299985.1 Lacinutrix sp.
CAGTGCCTGTATAACAAGAAGCTGCTCCAGAATCTGTTGCTCCTGTATTATCGAATGCTACATCTGCACCTAAAACAACAGCTATTGCTCCTGCACATTTATCGTTTGCTGGAGGTAAAGCAGTAATATTTAAAATTACTGTAAAAGCACCTGTATTAGTATTATGACCATCTACACATATATAATAACCTGTAGTTAACGCAGCAGAATCAAAACATACTTGAGAATCGTTAAATCCAGAACCACTATCATCGTCTCCTGCAACACAAACTAAAGCGCCACGTGCTCCAGAAAAAACTTGTACTTCTGTATCAAAATCTCCTATTTCAATAGTAATTGATTCGTTTCCGGGAGAAGAATAAACATACCATACGCCTAAACCAAAATTTGTTATTCCGTCATTTACTCCTGTACTACAAGATGTTCCAATTGTTCCACCAGAACAAGGTGATAAATCTTCTACATTTGTTGCAAATGAACTATCTTCTGATAAAGTATATCCTCCCTAATAGCAATAGCACCTACACAAGCATCGTTTACTAGTAGTGGTGGTGCAAGAAAAACGCATAAATCAAAATTAACGAAAGCTGAAGCAGATGTGCTTCTTACATTAACAAAATAAGTTGTTCCATTTACTAAAGCAAAGTTCTGTGGACCACCTGTAAAGCAATATGTTCCAGCAAATTGTGTTAATGCACCACAATTTTCTCCTGTAAATAAAGTTAAAAAAGTTGTAAAAAAACCAGAATCAAATGTTTCTGTCACATTAAACACATGTACTGCATATTCTGCAGCTGTAAAAGAATACCATACGTCTTTATGAGCTGTTAAACAAGTTCCTGAAGTAGATGCAATTGCAGAACTATTAGTACCTGATACTAAATTATTACACCTGTCATTTGATAACAACAGTAAGATTTGAGGTTCATCACAAAGGTCGTTTTCAGGTGCTTCAGGTGATGTACCTATACAAATATCAAAAACAGATGTTTGATTTGGAGTTGCTGTCCATGAATAAACTTGAACTATATAAGTATTACCAATAATTAAACCTCCTGTAGCACATAATTCAAGATCTGAACAAGTTAATGCTGTAGTTAAAGCTCCACATCCAGGAGTAGCATCGTAAACTGCATGATACAAATCTGTAGTACCACCAGTTATATTAATTAATGAAATTACATGAGTTGTACTTGTAGCAACAAAGTTATACCATACATCATCATCTGGTGTACCTCCACAATTATCAACTCCAGAATCTGTAGCTGCTAAAATTGTACCTGTAGAAAAAGAACCACAATTTAAATCTTCATTTACTGTAAGTGTAACACCATTTGCGCATTCATCATTTGCAGGTGGTGTAGATATTACAAATGTTTGTTCAGCACATCCTGTGGCACTGCCAATAGCATTATTGTTAAATAATAAGTTGTTCCTACCATTAAAGTTCCTAAACTGAAAGCAGTACTATTCCTGTTATCAACATTATCTGCTATATCGTTACCTCCAAAATTAGTACCTACTGTTATAAAGTATCCTGTTGCAACTCCTGTAGCAGCACTCCATGAAATGTCTCCATCTGTAGAAACGTTTGCCGTATGTGCTAAAAGAGAATCTCAGTTTGGTGAATTAGATACAACTTGTGTTGCATTAAAATTATCTACATAAAAGTAATAATCTTCAACATTGCATGTATTAGCTACTTGCAACTTAACATCAGAACCAGTAGGCAAAGATGCTGCTGATATAACCGTCATCATTGTTGCACACGTATTTGCTACAACGTAATTTGTAGCATCAATCGTTAACACGGTCACCCATGTAGTACAATCGTCTGTATAATATTGTAATTCAACTGTTCCAAAATCTGCTGGTGTAGCATCAGTTGCCGCAGACCTATCTACAACTTTGTAATCAAAATATACTGTTCCTGAACCATTAGATACTCCAACTTGACTATGAGATGTAATGTTACCAGAAGTTACCAAATAGATTATTTCTTTGAGAGTTACCTGTACAGGTTTCACTTGCAGTATCCGCATAAGTATTTTACCAACCTGCAGGAGTTCCAGCGTCAAAGTTTTCACTTATTCCAACTTGAGGGAATGCTAACTAAGCTGAAAACATTAGTAAACATAATAAAGTAATTTTTTTCATATTAAAACAATTTAGTTATATATTAATTACCCTCATAAAATATTGATAAGATATTAAGTATTAGTTAAAACAAAATACGAATCGACAAAACGGACATTAATTACGATTAAGTACTAATTAATTGTTAGGTATTCAGTTTTAAAGTAACTGATTATTGCAAAGTATTAGCTTTCAAATAAATAAAAAAAGCCACACAATAGTTATTGTGTGGCTTTTAATCTAACTCTGTTAAGTTTTTATTTCTCTTGGCTTTCAACAAACGCTTCCATGACAGCATCACTAACTCCCATATTACTAAAACCTCCATCATTATATAGGTTTTGTAATGTAACACGTTTTGTTAAATCGCTAAATAGTGAAACGGTATAATTAGCACAGTCTATGGCTGTTGCGTTTCCTAAAGGCGACATTTTTTCAGCATATGCGATAAAGCCATCAAAACCTTTAACACCACTTCCTGCTGTAGTAGGTGTTGGAGATTGAGAAATGGTATTAACTCTTACCTTTTTATCTCTCCCAAAGAAGTAACCAAAACTACGTGCTACGCTTTCTAAATAAGCCTTGTTATCTGCCATATCGTTATAATCTGGAAATACACGTTGTGCTGCCATATAGGTTAAAGCGACTATACTTCCCCATTCATTCATAGCATCTTTTTTATAAAGCGTTTGCATTGTTTTATGAAAAGACATTGCAGAGACATCTGTACCTTTTTGAGTCCAAGCATAATTTTGGTCTGTATATGCTTTTCCTTTTCTTACGTTTATAGACATACCAATAGAATGTAAAACAAAATCTAGTTTACCTCCTAATATCTCCATAGACTGTTCTACTAAACTTTGTAAGTCTTCTTCACTAGTTGCATCTGCAGGAATAATTTGAGAACCTGTTTTTTCGGCTAATTCTTTAATTTGTCCCATTCGCATAGCAACTGGCGCATTTGTGAGCACAAACGTTCCTCCTTCTTCATGAACACGCTCTGCTGTTTTCCAAGCGATAGAGTTTGCGTCTAATGCTCCAAATATGATTCCTCTTTTTCCTTTTAATAAATTATATGACATCCTTTAAATTAGTTTATTTGTTGATTAGTTTATTTATTTTATTTACTACTCAAAGATAGTATTAATTCAATAATTCTTTTGCGTGAGCCAAAGCAGAATTAGAAACTTCAATTCCACCTAGCATTTGTGCTATTTCCACAATACGCTCATCGTGATTAAGTTTTGCAAGATTGGTTGTTGTTATCTCGTTTATATCTTCCTTATAGACTTTAAAATGCGTGTGACCTTTTGCAGCTATTTGTGGTAAATGTGTAATACTAAATACTTGCATTGTTTTACTCATTCCTGCCATAATATCTGCCATTTTGTTAGATATTTCACCTGATACTCCAGTATCTATCTCATCGAACATAATGGTTGGCAATTTTATGTATTGTGTTAGTATAGATTTTATAGCTAACATAATTCTTGACAATTCTCCACCAGAGGCTGACTTTTTTAAGGGTTTAAAATCACCTCCTTTATTTGCCGAAAAAAGAAAATCTAAGATTTCTTTTCCATTAGTATAATAAGTATCTGTAATTACCAGCTCTATATTAAATTGTGCATTTGGCATGCCTAACTGTAACAAAATAGCTTCTAGTTTTTGTTTTAAAGACGGTATTGCTTTTTTTCTTTTATTATGAATAACTTGCGCTACAGCATCTAGATCATACTTTATTTTTAGTATTTCAGATTTCTTTTCATCGATATCTACATCTACATTTTCGGTAGCCAATACTTTGTCTGATAATTGTGTTTTAATAGAAAGTAATCCTTCTATTGAGGATTCTATATGCTTTTGAAACAGATTGTTTATTGTAGTTAATCTTCCGTTTACCTCTGCTAACCTATTAGGATCTGCTTCTAAGTCTCCTTGAAAGTTTTCTAGTTCGCTAAACAAATCGTCTAATTCTATTAAACTACTGTTTGCGCGATTGTAAAGGTTTTGGTATTTATTTGAAACACCAGATAATTGTTTTAGTGTGTTTTTTAATTCGGTTAAGCCAGGTAAAACACCAATTTGCTCTTCACTTAATAACTGGTTTGAAGCTGTCAATTTTTCTTGAATAGCATCTATATTACTAAGTGTTTTTAGTTCTTCTTCTAAAGCTTCTAATTCTCCTGCTTTAAGATTAGCTTGGGTTAATTCATTTAATAAAAAAGCATTGTAGTCGTGTTCTTTTATGGCTTCAGTTTGAAAAGCTATAAGCTTATCTAGTGCTTTTTTTAGTGTTTTATATTCTATACGTTTTGTAGCATAACTTTGTAGTTCTTTTTGGGTTTGTGCTAAAGCATCTATAACCTGAAACTGAAAATCATCGTCAACTAATTGAAGCGTCTCGTGTTGCGAATGGATATCTATTAATTGATTACCTAAAAGTTGTAAGCTTGAAAGTTTTACTGGAGAATCGTTTACAAAAGCCCTAGATTTTCCGCTTGGTAAAATCTCACGTCTAATAATAGTTTGCGGTTCGAAATCTAAATCTTCAGTATTAAAGAGACTTTTTAGTTTATAATTTGTAATATCAAAACTAGCTTCTATTATACATTTTTTATCCTTATTACGAAGACTACTTAAATCTGCTCGTTTTCCTAATATTAGAGAGAGTCCTCCTAATAATATAGATTTCCCTGCTCCTGTTTCTCCTGTGATAATTGTAAAACCGTTGTTGAAATCGACTTGCAAATTGTCGATTAACGCATAGTTTTTAATAGATAACGAAGTTAGCATTCTTTAAAGTTAAAAGTTATACTTAGTACTTTTGAAAAAACGAATACAGTTTACTAAAACTTAATATTTCTCCATTTACTTGCGTGTGTTGGTGCTACTCTATTTAATAATTCTATTAAATTAGTAACATCTACATTTGGACCAGCAGAAAATATTTGTTCAATCTCTTCTGCCTTTGCGTCAAAAAAAACGCGAGCAAGGTAAGAGTTTGGTCTCTTTGCATTCATTTTTTTAAAGTAAGATAAAGCTAAAGCTATTTCATTTTTAGCATCTTTATTATTTGCACTCATAGTATCTATACCTCTTCTGTGGTAGTTATACATAATGATTCTAAAATCGTTAAATGTTGGTGATAAAACATTATCGATAAGTGCAAATCTACTTTGCAATCCGTCTTCTAATTTCCAACCTTTAAAATTTTCTTGTTGAGAAAAATTAACGATACGCTGTGCTTGTTTAAAGTATGGATCTCCTCCTTTTTTCTCAAAAGATTCTGCATCTAAACCAAACACCATGTTTATATGAAAAGCTAGAACAGATATTAAATTAGATTCGTATTGGTTTTCGTTATAAATTAAATTTTGAAATTCTAAGTAACGAAAATTAAAATTATCGTCGTTTATATTATAAATAGGTGTGGTATAAGTTGATCCAAATACTGGTCTTGAAGATTGTACTTGAACGGAAGCTTGAAAATTCTCTCCATCTTGTCCTGTTACATTAATTACAATATTACAGTTTATACGCTCTTGTGGTTTAAATTTTCTGTTGGTCCATTTCGTTTTGTTCACAAACTCCGTTAGTTGTGTCTCTAGTGTTTTAAAAACTTGAATATTATCATTACCTGTTAACTGTGCATTTACAACAACATTAGCATTAAGTTCTTGAGAAAACCCAAAACTTGTTGTAAAAAAGACCAACAGTATAAGCAGATTACGCATTTAATTTTTGTGTTATAACGCTTAATATATCTATTGCAACTTCTGCTTTCGATTTTAATTGGTAAGCATTAATGTTATTTTTATTATCTATAATAGTTACTTTATTAGTATCTGTTTTAAAACCAGCACCTTTATCTTTTAACGAATTTAAAACAATTAAGTCTAAATTCTTCTTTTTTAGTTTGCCTTTTGCATACTCCAATTCATTATCAGTTTCTAAAGCAAAACCAACTAAAAGTTGATTTGTTTTTATCTCACCCAAAGAAGCTAAAATATCTTTAGTTTTTTCTAGTTCTAATGTTAACGTTTCACCTTTCTTTTTTATTTTACTTGTCGAAACTTTTTTTGGCTTATAATCTGCAACTGCTGCAGAAAGTATTGCCACATCTGTAGTGTTAAAATACTTATGAGAAGCATCATACATTTCTTGCGCACTAACTACTGGAATTACATGTATTAAACTATGTTTTACTTTTTGGTGTGTTGGCCCAGTAATTAAAAAAACCTGAGCTCCTAAGCTAGCGAATGCTTTAGCTATTTCAAAACCCATTTTACCGCTAGAATGATTTCCAATAAAACGAACTGGATCTAATGCTTCATAAGTTGGTCCAGCTGTAATAAGAACTTTTTTACCTTTTAAAGGTAAGTTTTTTATAATATCTGCTTCTATAAAAGCAACAATATCTTCTGGTTCTGCAAGGCGACCTTGCCCTTCTAATCCACTTGCTAATTCGCCAGAAGTAGCAGGAATCATAATATTACCAAAGCTTTCTAGCTTTGTAAATGTGTTTGTTGTTGATGGATGAATGTACATATCTAAATCCATAGCTGGTGCAAAATATACAGGACATTTAGCAGATAAATAGGTTGCAAGCAACAAATTATCGCAAGTGCCATTTGCCATTTTAGACAAGGTATTTGCTGTAGCTGGAGCAACTAATAAATAGTCTGCCCAAAGCCCTAACTCAACGTGGTTATTCCATTCTGCATTTTCATCTTCTTCATTGTAAAAAGAAGAATGTACAGGGTTTTTAGATAATGTAGAAAGTGTGAGAGGTGTTACAAAATCTTTAGAAGCAGGCGTCATTACAACTTTTACTTTTGCACCTGCTTTTATAAATACTCTTACTAATATAGCTGTTTTGTAAGCAGCAATACCAGCACTAATACCTAAAAGTATGTTTTTGCCGCTTAAAATAGACATATAAATTAGTCTTGAGTTTCTTCTTCAGTATTTCTATGGTAAACTTTACCATCTAACCATTCTTTAACTGCTAAAGCATGTGGCTTAGGTAGTTTTTCGTAGAATTTAGATACTTCTATTTGTTCTTTATTTTCAAAAATTTCTTCTAAAGAATCGTTATAAGTTGCAAATTCCTCCAACTTTTCGATTAATTCTTTTTTAATTTCAGAATTAATTTGCTCTGCTCTTTTAGAGATTATTGAAATCGCTTCGTAGATGTTTTCTGTTGGTGCATCAACTTTATTTCTATTATAAGTTGTTGTACTTAAAGACGCATCGATTTTTTTTAAATCCATAGTTGTTATATTAACTTTTTGTATTGTATTGTTCTAATTTTTCTAAAGCATCTTCATGCTTTAGTGTTGCATCTTCTAAAAATGTTGAAGTTGCATATGCTCTTTTTAAAGTCTTGTAATTAGTTATTGCTGACTCTAATCGTGCTTTCTTTTTATACTCAACACTTCTTATTGCTAACTGGTAAGCAGAATCAAATTTTATATATAATGCTTCCTCTCGAAGTGAAGATCCTGGAAAATCGATTACAAAATTATCTACTGAAGCAATCGAAGCCTTAAAATCTGAAATTCTATTGTATTGCTTAGCCGTTTCAAAAGATTTTTTCTCAAGTTTAAAGTTTAATTCTTTTACTAAAGCATTAACTTCTGTAGCATTTTCAGATTCTGGATATACGTTAATGTATTCTTGTAGTTTTTCTAATGCTGTGTAAGTATCTTCTTGATCTTTAGAATACACTGGAGACAATTTAGAAAAACTCTTCGCTGCTTTAAAAAGTGCTTCTTCTATTTTACTACTTTTTGGGTAAGCCGAAACAAAACTTTCAAAATGATAGGCTGCTGCGTAGAACTGATTCATTTGAAATAATGCATCAGCATTTAAAAAATTTAATCTTTCTGCTTGAGCTTTACCTCTATATTGTGGAATAACCTGCTCAAATAAACGTGTGGCTTTAGAAAATTTACCTTCATTATATAAAGCTTCTCCTACTTTATATTTTGCAGCTATATCTTCAGATTTTATAGCCTTTTGGTATTCGTTACAAGACGTAAATATTAAGACTAATAATAGTAAATAAAATATGTTTTTCATCAGGTCTTTTTATTGTTTTTTGATCTGTTTAATGAAATTTGCTACTACTTATTTCATAGATTTTTAAACAAGATGCAAAAATAAGCTTTTAATATGGATTTTAAAAATATAATTTCTTGGCTAAATTAAGAGTTGAAATTAAGCTACCACACGCTTTAAGTAATATTTAACGATTTAAATAGATAATCATCCATATTGTTTTATAAAATTACGATGTACAGTATTTAATAAAGTATTCAATGTGTTTTTTTTAAGCTTTAAATTGTGCTAAAAAATTTTTAATTTTAAGTTTCAAATCATCTGTTGCAACCACTAGTGGTAAACGCACAGTGTCATTACATAAATTTAAGGCTTGTAAAACAGCTTTAATTCCTGCAGGATTGTTTTCAGAAAAAATTAAACTTGTAATCTCCATTAATTCAAAATGAATTTTGTAAGCTTCTTTTGCTTTCCCTGTTCTACCTAATGTTATCATTTTAGAAAATGCTTTTGGTAAGGCTTGACCAATAACAGAAATCACGCCATCTCCTCCTGCAAGTGTTACAGTTAGAGCTAAGTCGTCGTCTCCAGAAATAACACCAAAACCATCTGGCTTGTTTTTTAAAAGCTGTAAATACTGTGACACATTATTTCCAGCTTCTTTTACAGCTACAATGTTTTCAAAATCGTTTGCCAACCTTAAAGTGGTTTCTGGCAACATATTTGACGCTGTTCTTCCTGGTACATTATATAAAATAATTGGTACTGAACAAATACTAGAAATAGCTTTAAAATGCTGATAAATTCCTTCTTGAGTTGGTTTACTGTAGTAAGGAGATACAGATAAAATCCCTGCAAATTCAGTTAAATCTGTAGCGCCAATTTCTTTAATAACCTCTGCAGTATTATTACCTCCAATCCCTAAAACCAATGGCAATCTTCCATTATTAGTTTTACTAATTGTTGCTATAATGTGTCGCTTTTCTAATTTTGTAATGGTTACACTCTCTCCTGTTGTTCCGCTAATAACAATATAATCTGTTCCGTTTGCGATATTAAATTCTACAATATTCTCTAGGGCTTCGTGGTCAACACTACCTTTTTTTGTAAAAGGTGTTACTATTGCTATTCCTGTTCCTAAAAAAGGGTTTTTCATTTTTTATTATATTTTATTTAAAATATTGAGATATTTTTTTAATTCTGAAGTAAATGTTTTAAAATCGTTTATTTCAACTTTAATTATTAAATCGTTAATGCGCTCATCAGTTTCTAAAACACCAACTTTAAATTTAGATTTCGATGCTACGGTTAATACCTTTAAAGGAGTAGCGTCATTTTTATAGTAACTAATTAATAGATGGAATTCTGTGTTTAAAAACTGTTTTAAAGCTTTATCTTTTACAATCCCTTTCCAGCCCAAATGTTTCAATGTAAATGTGGGATCAAAAACGTGTTCTTCTTTTTTAACTTTAGACTTGAAAGCTATAATTTCTATATTTTCTTTCTCAACATTAAAATCTTTAACTAAAATATTGAAATCTGGAATATTACTTATTTCTTCAGCATTAAAAATAATCCCAACACGTTTAATTTTCGTATTGGATTGCAAAATAACTCTGCTTTTTAATTGAGAATTAATATAGTTTTTATTAGATTTTTCTTTAAAACCTTTGAAAATCATTTATATTTATACTTTGTACAAAAATAGGAAAATCAAGCAGATGTTTTCTAAAAAAACATAAGTATTACATATGAAAAAACACCAACTATTAATTTCTATATTCATTCTTATCAATATTTACTCTTGCAAGCAAGAGTCACTTGGTGTTTCTAAAATTGAAGGCAAACAAATTGCTATTAAAGATAGTCTAGAAATAGATAAAGATTTTGATGCTATAATTTCTCCATACAGAGCACGATTAGAAGAAGACATGAATAGCGTTATATCTTACGCACCAGAAACTTATACTAAAAATAATGGTGATTTAAATACTGCAATTGGAAACTTAATGGCAGATATTGTTTTTGAGCAAGGTAATATTGTTTTTAATAAAAGAACGACTAAAAATATTGACGCGGTACTTTTAAATCATGGTGGTATTCGTTCCATAATCTCTAAAGGAGATATTACTACGGAAACAGCTTTTAAAGTTATGCCTTTTGAAAACAGTATTGTTGTAGTCGCTTTAAAAGGACAGCAAATAGATAGTATGATGCAGTATTTAAGCGAGGCTAAAAGAGCTCATCCTATTCAAGGTATACAACTAACATTAGATAAAAATTATAAAATATCTAAAGCATTAATTAACGGCAAACCTATTATTAAAAACAAAACCTATTATGTTGCGACTAACGATTATCTATATAATGGTGGTGATAAAATGCGCTTTTTTAAACCTAGTGATTCTGTCTACTATCTAGATTATAAAATTAGAAATGCTATGATTGATTACTTTAAAAAAGTAGATACAATCAATCCAAAAATTGATAACCGCTTTACCCAAACTAAATAAAAGTACTGCTTACCAAAATTAATATGAAAAGAAGAACATTTATACAACAATCTACAGCTGCAACAGCTTTAGTTACACTTGGCGGCTTTGGGTTTCAATCATGCAACGCTAGTGTGAAAACAAAAAAAATAACCATATTACATACTAACGATGTACACAGCCATATTGATGCTTTTGGTCCAGAAGATGGACGAAACGCAAATCAAGGAGGTGTTGCAAGACGCGCTACTTTAGTGGAGGCTATTAGAAACGAAAATCCTAACACATTACTACTCGACGCTGGAGATATATTTCAAGGCACACCATATTTTAACTATTATGGTGGTGAATTAGAGTTTAAGTTAATGTCTAAAATGAAGTATGATGCTGCAACCATTGGTAACCACGATTTTGATAATGGTATCGATGGATTATATGCACAATTACCGCATGCAAGTTTCCAATTTCTATCTGCCAATTACAATTTTAAAAACACAGTAATGGATACACATGTAAAACCGTATCATGTGTTTAAAAAAGAAGGTATTAAAATAGGTGTTTTTGGTGTTGGTATTAAACTAGATGGCTTAGTAGATAAAAAAATGTATAAGGAAACAGATTATTTAGATCCTATAGAGGTTGCTACAGATATGTCTAGAATTCTAAAAGAAGAAGAACAATGCGATCTCATTATATGCTTATCTCACTTAGGGTATTATTACTCTAAAAACCCAAACAAAGTGTGCGATCTTTCGCTTGCAAAAGCGACAAAAAATATCGATTTAATAATTGGAGGTCATACTCATACTTTTTTACCAAAACCTACCGTTGCACAAAATAGTGAAGGCAAAAACGTTTTAGTAAACCAAGTTGGTTGCTATGGTATTAATTTAGGTAAAATTGATTTTTATTTTGATGCCGAAAACAATAAAACTGCAGATGGAACCTCTATAATAGTGTAATACTTATTACCTATCCTGTTTTACTTTTTTATGCTTTATAAGTACTTAAACTAACTGTTATAGTTTTTCTATCTATAAAAAAGACATCTCTTTTTTATAGATTAATATAACATCTTATAATAAATATTAATTTTAGAAACTATATAAATATAAACAAGACAGAAACCCACTATTAGTAATATAGAATAGGCTACATTTAAAATATATTCTGAAGATACAAATAGATAAGCAACCTGCACCATTTCTGAAAACACAATACAAACACTGGCTAAAAAAAGTATTAGTCCTTTTTTAGAATCGTGATATAAATAATTTAATAGTGAAAAAGAAAGCACTAGAAGTATACATATATTGTATACACATTCTATTAAAAAATTAAACGTATATACTTCTATAGTACTATCTGCTATAATCATTTGATTAAGCATAAAAATTAGATAACCATTAAAAATGGTTAATACAATAATTGGAAATTTAAACTTAAAGAGTAGTTTTTTGTAGTTTACACTTCTAGCGATATATACTAGTAAATTTAAATAGCCAATAATATAGACACTACTACTTAGATTAGACAGGTCTATAGCTTCTAAATACGAAACAAACTTAATACAGTCTGCAAGCGCACAAGAGATTAAAAATATAGCAAAGTGCTTACTCTTAGTTTCAGATTCTATAAAATATAAATACACAAAAAATGGTAGAATAAAAGTTCTAGATAAATTTGTTAGTGTTTCTAAATTAAATAATACTCCAACCAGAAATAATGTGGTAAGCGCTATAAGTAGTCCAGTTACCAACTGTAGCTTAGTTATTTTCATTTGTAATAAATTTGAGGACTACAAACATAAATAAAAAACAACTGATAAACGTCAAAAAATGCGTTTAATCGACAAAAGCATACCGAACTGAAATCGTTCGCTAGATGATAGTTTTTAGAAAGTGTTAAAAAAACTCATAAATAAAATGATTAAACACTATGTTATTGTAACATTTCTAAAAACTGAACTTCAGAAATTAAAGGCACATTTAATTTTTCGGCTTTTTCCTTTTTACTTGGTCCCATTTTATCACCTGCAACAACAAAATCTGTTTTAGAAGAAATAGAACTCACGTTCTTTCCGCCATTATCTTCAATAAGTTTTTTAAGCTCTGTTCTAGAAACCTGAGTAAAAACACCAGAAACCACAAAAGACTTTCCTTCTAATGTATTAGTCTGATTTGCTAATTTTTCTGCCGAAATTTCCAGCTGCAAGCCATACGCTTTTAAACGTTGAATAGTTTCACGGTTTTCTTCCGAAGCAAAAAAGGCAACAACACTTTCGGCTATTCTAATTCCTATTTCATCTACCTTTTCTAAATTTTCAATAGATGCACTCGCTAAAGCATCTATACTTTTGTAATGCTTGGCTAGTTTTTTAGCAACCGTTTCACCAACAAAACGAATACCAATACCAAACAATACACGATCAAACGGAATTTGCTTTGAAGCCTCAATACCGTTCACCAAATTCTCCGCACTTTTTTCTGCCATACGTTCCAAAGGCAGTACTTGTTCTTTGGTAAGCGTATATAAATCGGCATAATTAGTAATTAGGTTTTCGTTTACTAAAAGCGCAACGGTTTCTCCTCCTAAACCTTCAATATCCATAGCTTTACGTGAAATATAATGCTGAATACGTCCAATAACCTGTGGATTACATCCATTATAATTAGGGCAAAAATGTTTTGCTTCACCTTCTAATCGTTCAAGAACTGTTTGGCATTCTGGACATGCTGTAATGTATTGCGTAGGTTGAGAATTTAAAGGTCTTTTAGATAAATCGACAGCAATTATTTTTGGTATAATTTCTCCTCCTTTTTCTACAAAAACGTCATCGTTTATTCTAATATCTAGCTTCTCAATCTGGTCTGCATTGTGCAAAGAAGCACGTTTTACAATAGTTCCAGCTAATGCTACAGGTTCTAAATTAGCAACTGGAGTTATAGCTCCTGTTCTTCCTACCTGGTACGTTATTTCGTTTAGTTTTGTTGAAACTTGCTCTGCCTTAAATTTATAAGCCATTGCCCAACGTGGTGCTTTTGCAGTATAACCTAATTCGTCTTGTTGGTATAAATTATTCACTTTTACCACTACGCCATCTGTTTCGTAAGGTAAATTGTGCCTTGCTTTATCCCAATGGTTTATAAACTGAAAAACATCGTCTATAGATAGACACAGTTTGGCTTCATTAGGCACTTTAAAACCCATTTGTCTAGCTCTTTCAAGGCTCTCAAACTGATTTTGAACGCCTAAATTTTCGCCTGTTAAATTATACAATAAACACTCTAAAGGTCTTTTGGCAACTTCTGCACTGTCTTGTAATTTTAAACTTCCTGATGCTGTATTTCTTGGGTTTTTATAAGGTTCTTCGTCGTTAGCAATTCGCTCTTCATTCATTTTTATAAAACCATCAAAAGGCAAAACAATTTCGCCTCGAATATCAAACTTTGGTGGATAATTTCCTTTTAACTGTAAAGGAACAGATTTAATAGTTTTAATGTTTGCAGTGACTTCGTCTCCTTGAAAACCATCTCCTCGTGTTACTGCTCTAAGCAAATTACCGTTTTCGTAAGTTAAACTTATAGATGCGCCATCGTATTTTAGCTCGCAAGTATAACTAATATCTCCATCTACCATTTTTTTTACTCTCGTTTCCCAATCTTGTAAATCTTCAAGAGAATACGAATTATCTAAAGAATACATTCTTTGATTGTGTACAACTGTATTAAAGTTTTTGGTCACCTCTCCTCCAACACGTAAAGTGGGTGACGTTGCGTCGTGAAATTCTGGATGCGCTTCTTCTAAAGCTTGTAATTCTTTTAGCTTTATATCGAAATCGTAATCGCTAATTATTGGATTATCGAGAACATAATAATTATGGTTGTGTTCTCTTAATTCCGTACGAAGTGCTTCTATTTTTATTTTAATGTTATTCACTACTCTATTCTTTTAATTTAATTTTCAAATATTGAGGTGCTTTAACCTCACTTCCATTCCAAATTTCGTTATTTACAATTTCTATTGCAAACTCCGTATTCGAAATCCATTTTACATTATTATGATATGTTTTTAACCAATGGACAAAGTTAAAAGCTTGTTCTAAAACAATTGAATTATCTTTATTAATCTTATAAATTTCTACAAAAAATTGCTCCTCGTAAACATCAAACACAAAAGAAACAATTCTTTTTTTATCTGGTGAAACATGAGGAAATTCAGAAAACGAAGCTGTTTCCTTTCCTGTTGTTCTATCCAAATAAGCATAAAAAGCATCCTCGGCTTTTGGGTAAACATGATGCATTAAGTACTGATTTAAAAATTCGATATCACCATAATAACCATGTGTAGAATTACTGTAACCAACTTTACTGTTATAAACTATTACACTGTCTTTTATTGGTAAGGTTATGTTTTGAGTTTTATCTTCGTTTTCTCTAACAATTACTAAAGGATTGGTTGTTAAATGACTTTTATGAATACTTTTTATTGCATTAAAACTTGATTTGGAAATTAATTTTAAATCTAAATACTGAGTTAAACATTCTAAATCTGCATCACTTGTATTATATCTGGTGTATTCATCTAGTTTAAAACCAACACATATCTGGTCTTCAAAAACTTTCACATCTTCAATATCACCTAAAAAACCTTCAAAAACATAACGTTTTAATGTACTTCCTCCATCTTGCCATTGTACAATTGCCCAACGTCCTTTTACTGTTCTTCCTTCGTCTTCAACTTCAATAATATCGTCTGTGTAACCAATAATATTAACTAAGTCTCCATTATTATATTTGCCATCTACAGTGCCATTTTCTTGCCTAATATTTAAACCATTTCTTGAGATTACATATTTCTGGGCTATTGGTTTTTCAAAACGTATGTTATTTCTATAATAGCTATCTATTATTGAAAAATAATCCTTGTTTGTATCTGTAAACTTATCAAAGCTAAAGGTTCTATTATACATTAAAAGCATAGCATAATTACTTTTAAAATAGGCTAACTTATCATAATACCTAATACGATTACCTTCGTCTATTCCAATAATTCGTTTTGTTGAAAAAGAAATTTTAATGTCCTTTGGGAATCTTAAATGTTCTTTTACTTTAGAGCTATTACTCCTAAAAATCGAGTCGTTTTCTCTAAAATTATTTTCGTTTTTAATAAGTTCAATTTCTTCTTTAGAAGGCATTAAAAAAACGATTTCTTTTCCTGACACTATTAAAGTATCCATTGGTATAAAGGAGAAGTCTTGTGTTTTTAATTGTAATGTATATTCTACTTTAGTTTTAGGTGGTACTTCTACATAAGGCAACTGCTCTTCTTTTTGTTTTTTACAACCAAAAAATAGCAAAACTGCAATTATGTATATACAAACTTTCAAATTATAAACGGTCTTTATTCAACCATTCTGGAGCTGGTAATGGCTTAAAATTTTTCATTTTATCTAGCAATCCATCTATAGTTTCGTCAATTACAACAGCATCTAAATTTTCTTGCTTAAGAAAACCTTTTGCAACCATCGTTTTACACTGTTCTATTAAAGCATTATAATAACCGTTTGTATTTAGAATGGCAATTGGTTTTGTATGCAA
>NZ_JALZVX010000064.1 GCF_023299985.1 Lacinutrix sp.
AGCCTCATCAATTCCAGCAGGATTTTTTCCTCCAGCAGTAGCAAAGAAAGGCTGTCCTCCACCTCCTCCATTAATAAGTTTTCCTAACTCTCTAACCACAGTGCCAGCGTTTAAATCTCGCTCTGCAACTAGTTCTTTAGAAATATAACAGGCTAACATTGCTTTTTCTCCAGTAGCTGTTGCAAATAATAAAAACAAGTTTTTATGTTTTTGACCAAGTTCGAAGGCTACATCTTTAACTCCAGAAGGATCTAAATCTATTTTCTGTGCTAAAAACTGAACACCATTAATCTCTGTTAAGTTATTAGCCAAATCGCTAGTCATGTTTTTAGCTTTATCTTTCAATAAAACTTCAATTTGCTTTTTTAAATCTGCATTTTCAGTTTGCAATTTACCTAAAGCTTCAACTGGTTTTTTTGCATTATTAAGTAAATCTTTCATTTCAAAATAAGCTCTGTTATTTTCAAAATAAAAGTCTTTAACAGCATCGCTAGTAATGGCTTCAATTCTACGAATTCCTGATGCCACAGCAGCTTCTGCTGTAATTTTAAAATGCCAAAGACTTCCAGTATTTTTTACATGTGTTCCACCACAAAGCTCAATAGATTGTCCAAATCTAACAGTACGCACTGCATCTCCATATTTTTCGCCAAAAAGCGCCATTGCTCCATCTGCAATAGCTTTGTCCATTGGTACGTTTCTGTGTTCCTCTAACTGTAGCCTGCCATCAATTCTTCGGTTAACAAAATTTTCGACTTCACGCAACTGCTCTACTGTAACTTTAGAAAAATGAGAAAAATCAAAACGCAAGTACTTAGAATGTACTGCACTCCCTTTTTGCTCTACATGCTCTCCTAAAATCTCCCTTAAAGCTTGATGTAATAAATGTGTTGCAGTATGATTACATTCTGTTCTACAACGCTGTTTTGAATCCACAACAGCTTTTAGAGTTTCTTCTATATGCTTTGGTAAGTTTTTAGCAAAATGTATTGTTTCGTTGTTTTCTTTCTTAGTATCTATAATATAAACCACATCACCATGAAGGTCTTCTAAATAGCCCTTATCACCTACTTGACCTCCTCCTTCTGCATAAAATGGTGTTAAATTAAATACTAATTGGAACATTTCACCGTCTTTTTTAGAGGTTACTTTTCTGTACTTCACAATTTTAACATTAGCCTCAAGAGCATCATAACCTATAAACTCTTGTTCGCTATCTTGAAGTAAAATTGTCCAATCGTCAGATTTTAAAGCAGAAGATTCTCTACCTCTACTTTTTTGCTTTTCTAGTTCTGCTTTAAATTCATTTACATTATAAATATAACCTTTTTCTCGAAGAATTAAATCTGTTAAATCTTCAGGAAAACCATACGTATCTTTTAACTCAAAAACTTTAGCTCCTAAAACTTCTTTTCCTTTTGTAGTTTCTATAATTCGATCCAGTAACAACAAACCTTGATCTAAAGTTCTTAAAAAAGAACTCTCCTCTTCTTTAATTACATTTTCTATTAATTGTTTTTGAACTTTAAGTTCTGGAAAAGCGTCTCCCATTTTATTACTTAACACATCGACCATTCTATAAATAAAAGGCTCTTTTTTGTCTAAAAATGTAAAACCGTAACGCACAGCACGACGTAAAATTCTTCTAATTACATAACCTGCTCCTGTATTACTTGGTAACTGCCCATCTGCAATAGAAAATGCTACAGCACGAACATGATCGCTAATTACACGAATAGCAATGTCTGTTTTTTCATCTTTACCATACTCTTTATCTGTAATGGTTTCAATCTCACGAATAATAGGCTTAAAAACATCAGTATCGTAATTAGACTTCACATCTTGCAATACCATACATAAACGCTCGAAACCCATTCCTGTATCGATATGTTTGTTTGGTAAATTTTCAAGCGAACCGTTTGCTTTTCGGTTATACTCCATAAAGACCAAGTTCCAAATCTCTACAACTTGAGGATGATCCATGTTTACTAAATCCTTACCATCTACTTTTGCTTTTTCTTCAGGAGTACGAATATCTACATGTATTTCACTACAAGGTCCACAAGGTCCTTGCTCTCCCATTTCCCAAAAATTATCTTTCTTATTTCCTTTTAATATGCGGTCTTCAGCTATAAATTGTTTCCAAATATTATAAGCTTCAGTATCCATATTAAGATTATCTTTATCCTCGCTACCTTCAAAAACAGTAACGTATAAAATATCTTTATCAATTTTATAAACTTCGGTTAAAAGCTCCCAAGCCCAAGCAATGGCTTCTTTTTTAAAATAATCTCCAAAAGACCAATTACCAAGCATTTCGAATAACGTATGGTGATAAGTATCGTAACCAACCTCTTCTAAATCATTATGCTTACCAGACACACGTAAACATTTTTGAGTATCTGTTAAACGCGTACTCTTAGGTTCAGAATTACCTAAAAAATATTCTTTAAAAGGCACCATTCCTGCGTTAACAAACATTAATGTTGGGTCATCCTTTAATACCATTGGTGCAGATTGCACGATACTGTGTTTCTTTTTTTTGAAAAAATTTAAAAATGTAGAGCGAATTTCTTGAGACTTCATATAATATTGTTAATAATCTTGTTTAGCTAATCGCGAACGTTAGAAAACAATTTATATATTTGTTTTGCGTTTTTAAATAAACTAGCTTATTTATAAGCTTCATTTCACTGCAAAAATAGTATAATTTACATAATGAGTAAGGTAAAATATTATTATGATTCTGATACTTTGTCATATCGAAAGATTAGGCTAAAAAAAAGACGTACGTTTAAATACATTACAGCTATTTTATTTTCTGGTGTATTGTTAGCTTTTTTGTTTATTTTTTTAACAAGTCATTTTTTTGAATCTCCAAATGAAAAAGCCTTAAAGCGTGAATTAAGTAACATGCAACTACAGTTCGATTTACTAAATAAAAAAATGAATGAAGCTGAAGCTGTACTTGCTAATGTAGAAGATAGAGACAATAATATTTATCGCTTATATTTTGAATCTAATCCTATTCCTGAAGAGCAACGAAAAGCTGGTTTTGGAGGTGTAAATAGATATAAAGCTTTTGAAGGTTTTGATAATTCTAAATTAATAAAAGAGAGTAATAAACGTATAGATATTCTTCAAAAAAGAATAGTTGTCCAATCTAAATCGTTAGATGAAATAGCTGTTTTAGCTGAAGAAAAAGAAAAATTCTTAGCTACTATTCCTGCTATTCAACCAGTAAGTAATGAAGATTTAACACGAATATCTTCTGGTTATGGCATGCGAACAGATCCTTTTAACAAAACTCGAAAAATGCATTGGGGAATGGACTTTACAGCACCAAGAGGCACACCTATTTATGCTACAGGTGATGGTGTCGTTGAACGAGCAGATAGTAATAGTTCCGGCTATGGAAACCATATTAGAATAAATCATGGTTATGGCTATGTTACATTATATGCACACTTATATAAATATAATGTAGGTAAAAACCAGAAAGTAAAACGTGGTGATTTAATTGGTTTTGTAGGTAGTACTGGCCGCTCTGAGGCACCACATTTACATTACGAAGTTTTTAAAAATGGAGACCGTATTAACCCAATTAATTTCTATTATGGTAGCTTAACTGCAGAGGAATATAGTAAACTACTTGATCGTTCTTCAATAGAAAACCAATCTTTAGATTAATGCAAATCGACCTTCCAGAAAAACGTTATTATGCTATAGGTGAAGTTGCAAAAGCTTTTAATGTTAACAACTCATTAATTAGGTTTTGGGAAAAAGAATTTGATGTTTTAAAACCAAAAAAAAACGCAAAAGGCAATCGGAAATTTACACCAGATGATATAAAAAACCTTCAATTTATATATCATTTAGTAAAAGAACGTGGCTTTACCTTAGAAGGCGCAAAAACACATATTAAAGAAGAAAAACAGAAAAGCCTTACTAATTTTGAAATTATTAGTAAATTGGAAGGTATAAAAACACAACTTATAAAACTTAAAAATGAATTATAAAGAATTACCAGAAAACACAACTAAAAAATCAAACACCATGAAGAAATTTATACCTTTGATAGTTATTGGATTATTGATATTCTTATTTGCAAGTTGGGGAATTGGAGTAAACAATACTCTTGTTCAAGAAAGAGGAACTGCTAGAGCACAGTGGGCAAATGTTGAAAGTTCTTACCAACGTAGGGCAGATTTAATTCCAAATTTAGTAGCTACAGTAAAAGGTTATGCTAATCATGAAAAAGAAACATTAGAAGCAGTAATTAAAGCAAGAGCAGAAGCTACTAAGCCAGAAATAAACATTGGCAAAGACGCTATTACTCCAGAGAACATGGCTCAATTTGAAAAAGCCCAACAGGGATTAAGCAGCTCTTTATCAAGACTTTTAGTATCTGTAGAACGTTATCCAGAACTAAAAGCAGATCAAAGTTTTCTAGAATTACAAAGTCAATTAGAAGGCACAGAAAATAGAATTAATGTAGAGCGTAATAGGTTTAACAACTTAGCTGGAAAATATAATATAACAATTGAACAAATACCAACAAATATTATAGCTGGATTTAGAAATTTTAACCCAATAGCATTATTTAAATCTGCTCCTGGAAGTGAAAACGCACCAAAAGTAGAATTTTAAATTATGCGAAATTCTGTTGAAGCTTTTTTATCTACCATAGAAGAACAAGAAATTGTTGCTGCCATTCGTGAAGCAGAACAACATACTTCTGGTGAAATAAGAGTACATATAGAAAACACTTTTAAAGGTGATATAGAAACACGCGCTTTAGAAGTATTTTCTATTTTAAAAATGCAAAATACAGAGTTGCATAACGCTGTACTTATATATTTAGCAATAAACGATAAGGCTTTTGCTATTTATGGTGATCGCGGTATAGATGCTGTCGTTTTAGATTCTTTTTGGGACGACACAAAAAACACAATACAAAATCATTTTAAAAAAGGAAACTACAAACAAGGCTTAGTGGATGGTATTTTACTAGCTGGACAACAATTAAAAGCATTTTTTCCTGTTTCTAAAAATGACAAAAATGAGTTAAGTAATACTGTTTCTAAAGGATGAAGCTTTTTAGTTGGCAGTGCTCAGTCTTCAGTAATCAATACTTACTCATGCTTAAAAATAGTGCTATAAAATTGAGTTTTCAGTGTTTACACCAATGCGAAAAAAACGCAATAAAACTAATTGTTTTATTGTTATTTTTCTGCTCTAATACTACTTTTGCCCAATTTAATATTCCAGAGGTACCTTCAAAATCTAATGGTGGACAAACCAGTGTTTATGATTATTATGGACTACTAC
The DNA here is from genome assembly GCF_023299985.1 of Lacinutrix sp. Classification (GTDB taxonomy): domain Bacteria; phylum Bacteroidota; class Bacteroidia; order Flavobacteriales; family Flavobacteriaceae; genus Lacinutrix. The sequence goes on from NZ_JALZVX010000064.1 coordinate 5,332, forward strand.
AATCTGGACAAAAACAAGCTTTAGAGCGAAAGCTTATAAAATATTCAGACACGACCTCAACACAAATAGTAGTCGCAATAATACCATCTACCAACGGTGAATATATAAACTATCTAGGAGCGCAATGGCTTACTAAATGGGGAATTGGAGACAAAGATAAAGACAATGGTATTTTTATTCTATTAGCAAGAGACGATAGAAAGATAAGTATAAGTACTGGTTATGGCACAGAGCATTTAATGACAGATGCTATATCGCGTCGTATTATAGAACGTGATATAATTCCATATTTTAAAAAAGACGATTATTACGGAGGACTTAATAGAGGTGCAGATGCTATTTTTGAAGTTATGCAAGGTGAATACCAAGGCACTAGACAAAGTGATGGTGAATTTCCTTTTGGTGTTATTCTATTTTTATTTGTAGTCTTTATAATCATTCTAATTTCCATCTCTAAAAATAGACGTGGTGGTAATGGTGGCAATAGAGTTGACAGTAGAAACACAACACGCGACATCCTTGAAGCTATAATACTAAGTAACTCTGGACGTGGAGGCTACAGAAGTGGTTCTGGCGGTTTTGGAGGCGGATTTGGTAGTGGCTCTGGTGGTGGAAGTTTTGGAGGTGGTGGCTTTGGAGGCGGCTTTGGTGGAGGTTCTGGAGGAGGTGGTGGAGCTTCTGGTGGTTGGTAAGTTTTATTTAGTTTTTAGTTTTCAATCGCAGTTTTTTAGTACTACTCTTTTGTGGTTACTCAAATTAAAAATTACACTCCACATATTCTAAATCAATAAAATTTCAATGAAAAAATATTTCACCTTTCTTATTTGCTTATTACTCTTTATTTCTTGTAAAAAAGAAGTTTCAGAAACACTTATTTATAATAAGGTTGTTCAAGATTATAGTAATATTTTCTCTGAGAATGAAGAGATAAAACTTTCAGAAAAAATTATTAATTATGAAAAACTAACCACTAATCAAATTTGCATTTACACTATAGACGCTATTCCAAATAATGAAACTATTCTAGATTATGCTACTAACCTATCCAACAACCTTGGCGTTGGAACAAAAGAAAAAGATAATGGTCTTTTAATATTAATATCTAAATTTGATAGAGAAATGGCTATTTCAACTGGTATTGGAACAGAAAAAACTATTACAGATTCTATAGCCAAAGCAATTATTAAAGAAACTATTGTTCCAAAATTTAAAGACAGTTTTTATTTTAAAGGTATAAACATTGGTTTAGATTCTATTTTTTTAAAATGGAATTAATCGAGAAAGTAAACATCATTTCCTTTAGATTCTCCTTTAGAACCTCCTTTAGAACCTAAGCTATTAAACTTCCAGCTAAAGCTCATCATAAAATATTGTTCAAGAACTGTACTTTGAGAATCTTGAATATAATCTAGTGTTGCAACACGTCTAGCATTGGTGTTTTGGTTTAGCAAATCGTAAATCTTTAATGTTATTGCACCTTGATCTTTTAATACAGAATAAGCCAATGTAGCATTCCAGAACCAAGAAGTTTTTTGAAAATTATCTGCAACATCTGGATTGTAATTAAAACTAATATCGTTTCTCCATTCTAACTTTTTAGGTAAAAAGGTAGCTGTTCTAATTCCTGCGTCATGTCTAGTAAAGTTTCTATCTTCAAAAGCATCTATTCCGTAGGCATTTTTTTGTAAAAGTAACTCTATAGTAAGGTTTTAACTCTAAAACTTTATCCCAAATATACTCTACACCAATATTAGGTGTAAAGGAAGTTACTTTACTTGCGTATTGTATATCGTTATTAAAATTAATGTTTTTTGAAAAATTAGACCAAGCACCTGCTCTAAATTTAATTTTTCTAATAGAATCTAACTTAAAGTCTTTACTGTAGCGACCATAAACTCCCATGTTATAATTACCATTTACATTCTGGTAAGTAGTCGTTCTTTTTAAAGTTGTTGGGTCTACTGTAGTTTTAGAAATCACTTCATTATTTGTAATCTCTGCATTTGCATTTAAGTATAAACCTGTTTTTTTTGCCAATCGAATCCGTTGTAACCAATATAAACTGTATGGCTATTTACTGGTCCTAAATTTGGATTACCAATAACTGTGTTTAATGGATTAGAAACATCTGTAAACGCTTGTAATTGTCTTAATATAGGTGGATTATTACTTAAACTGTAATTAGCATAAACAGAAGATTTTTCATTAAAACGATAATTAATATAAGAACGCATTTGTACATTTTTAAAATCGCGTTCTACATTAAACTCTGGTCTTAATAAATCTTGATTTTTAAGTGTACGAATGTTATAACTAACATTAAAACGTGTTGACCATTTTCCAGCTCTATAACTTAAAGCAACACCTGGAATACTTCTAGAATCTGTATATTCAAAATCGGTACTTAAATCTGTATTAAAATCTGTAAAATCTTGAGACGTATTATTAAAATCGAATGTACTTTCTCTATTTTCATCTTTATCTCGAGCATATTCATATTCAAAATTCAAGAATAATTTTTTAGCTATTAAAGGCAATCTATAAGTTACCTCAGCACTTAAGCCATTACTATTCTTTTCACCATCTGTAAATTGATTTCTATCTATTGTTTCTGAATTAGTGCCAAATATTTCGGTGTTAGAATTTATAAAATCCTCATTTTCAGTTTCATTTATATTATTTTCTAGTTTAAATCTTAAAAAGCCACCATCACTTCCAAAACGCTTTGTCATATTAAACTCATTCGAGAAGTCCTTACCTAACATGTCTACGTTAGAATTAACAGCTGTTTGGTTTGTTAATACTCGATCTTCGTCTAAAGTTTCGTCATTACTATTAAATAGCGTTCTACTTTTAGAATAACTAAATGAAGGTGCTATATTGATTTGAAATGTTGAATCTGTTTCTATTTCAAATTCTAGATTAGCTGTATAGCTATCTGAATCGTTATCTGATTTTGTTGACGAATTAGTAAAAAAACGAGAGTCTGATAATATGGTTTCTCGTTGAGAAGACGATTCGTTTTTAGAGTTACTCGAGGCGTAAAAATAATCTCCAGAAACCTCTGTTTTTTCACCTATTTTATCTGCATAATTTAAACCTCCATTTTGAGATGTTGTAATACCTGCTCCTCCACCAAAAGCACGACCTCCAATAGAGAACGAACCATTGCTATTAAAACTTGTATTTCCACCACGACCAAACATTTTTGAAATCTCTCCAAAACTAAATCCTGATGAATTAGTGTTATTTCCTCCTGCTAGAATACTTACACGTTGATCATTATCAAAAAGATTAAGCATACCAACAAACTCGTATCGATCGTTTGTTCCGCCTCCTGCTCAAACACGACCAAATACACCTCTATTATTTTCTTCTTTAATAGTAAGGTTTATTGTTTTATTCTCCTTGTCTCCTGCTTCGCCAGAAAATGCTTCCGATTTTGTTTTTGTATCAACAATTTGAATTTTTTCAATAATATCTTTAGTTAGGTTTTTAGTAGTAATTGAAGGATCGTTTCCAAAGAAAGGTTTACCATTCACTAAAATTTTATTTACTTCTTTACCATTAACTTTAATTTTACCATCGTCATCTATTTCAACTCCAGGCAATTCTTTAAGTAAATCTTCGACATTTGCATCTTTCTTAGTTTTAAAAGAACTTACATTAAACTCTAAAGTATCTCTTTTAATAGTTACTGGAGCAACAGATTTAAGCACAACCTCGTCTAAAGCACTTTAAATATCTAAAGATATGGTTCCAATATCTTTAACCTCTTTATCGATTTTTACTTTCTGAAAATGGGTTTTATAACCAACATAAGACACGAACAAATTTAATTCTTGATCTGCTGTGGAGTTGTCTAAAGTAAATTTACCATCCTTGTCTGAAATAGTATAAGTAACCAAAGAACTATCTTTTACGCGTTGTACAAAAACGGTTTCAGACTCAAAAGGATATTGATCTTCTGCTGCTACTAGCAATCCTGTAATTTTGAAATCTTTAGATTGATAAAACAAAAATGACACAAATAAAAGTGTAGCAAAAAGTAATAGCTTGCGCATTTTTATATTGGTTTAGGATAAAAACAAAAAACGTAAGCAACATAATTATAGTATGAAAATTCTTAAATAAACTATAAAAAATTAAGCTAAATCGTTATTTTTTACGCATGTAAACACTAACTGGAACACCTTTAAAATCGAATATATCACGAAGTTTATTCTCTAAAAAACGTTTGTAAGGTTCACGTACATATTGTGGTAAATTACAGAAAAATGCAAATTGTGGTTGTGCTGTTGGCAATTGCATTATGTATTTAATTTTAACAAACTTTCCTTTGTAAGCTGGTGGTGGATAGTTTTCTATAATTGGCAAGAACGTATCATTTAAAACACTTGTTTTAATTTTTTTAGTTCTGTTTTTATAAACATCAACAGCTGTTTCAATTGCTTTATAAATACGTTGTTTTGTTAAGGCAGAAATAAATACAATTGGTACATCTGTAAAAGGTTCGCATTGTTTACGAATATGTTTCTCGAAAGCAATAGTTGTTTTATGGTCTTTTTCTACCAAATCCCACTTGTTGACTAAAATTACAATTCCTTTTCTATTTCGTTGTGCTAGCCAAAAAATGTTTTGCACTTGCCCATCGAAACCACGATTGGCATCTACAACTATCATACAAACATCTGCATGTTCTATAGCACGAACACTACGCATTACAGAGTAAAATTCTAAGTCTTCTTTAACTTTAGATTTTTTTCTAATTCCTGCAGTATCTACAAGATTAAAATCGAAACCAAAACGATTGTATTTAGTATCTATAGAATCTCGAGTAGTACCAGCTATGTCTGTAACAATATATCTATCTTTTCCTATTAATGCGTTTATAAAAGAAGACTTTCCTGCATTAGGACGACCAACTACAGCAAATCTTGGTAACTCGTCTTGCTCCTCGTCTTGTTCTTTTTCTGGAAGTGCTTTAACTAAAGCGTCTAATAAATCTCCAGTTCCACTTCCATTTATACTTGCTACTGTAAAATAATCACCTAGTCCTAAACTGTAGAACTCTACAGCATCTTCGGCACGTTTACCATTATCTACTTTATTAACAACTAAAAAAACGGGTTTTGTAACTTTACGTAGTAGTTTGGCAACATCTTCATCCATTCCTGTAACACCATCTTCCACATCTACCATAAAAATTATAGCATCAGCCTCATCGATTGCCAATTCTACCTGTTTATCGATTTCTGCTTCAAAAATATCATCACTTCCCTTTACATAACCTCCTGTATCTATTAAAGAAAACTCTTTACCATTCCAATCACTTTTTCCATAATGTCGATCTCTGGTTACACCGCTAACGGCATCTACAATGGCTTCACGACGTTGAATTAAACGGTTAAAAAAAGTTGATTTTCCAACATTTGGTCTTCCTACAATAGCTACTATATTACTCATATCTTATATTTTATTCTGCATTACATATCCTGTAAGCGGCTGCAAATGTACTCTTTTTTAACGTATTACTACTGTTACTACTGATTATATCCAAAACGTTTAAGCTGCCTTTGATTGCTTCTCCAATTCTTATTCACTTTTACATAAAGCTCTAAATGAATTTGTTTACCAAAGAATTTTTCTAAATCTTTTCTTGCTTCTACACCAACACGTTTTAAAGCGCTGCCTTTGTGACCAATAATAATACCTTTTTGTGTCTCGCGTTCTACCATAATAACAGAACGTATTCTAATAATGGTTTCTTCTTCAAAAAACTCTTCTGTATCAATTTCTACAGCATAAGGAATTTCTTTTTTGTAGTGAATTAATATTTTCTCTCTTATGGTTTCGTTTATAAAAAAACGTTCTGGTTTATCTGTTAATTGGTCTTTTGGGTAATAAGGTGGAGATTCTGGAAGCAGTTCTATTATTTTATCGAATACTTCTTTTACGTTAAATCCTTCTAATGCAGAAATAGCAATAATCTCTGCATTTGGCACTTTACTAGCCCATAATTGCACTTGCTCTTCTAATTCCTCTTGATTAGACTTATCTATCTTATTTAATAATAATAAAACAGGAATTTTAGCACTAGTAATTTTTTTAAAGAAGGTTTCATCTTTTAATTCTTTCTCGCCAATTTCTACCATGTAAATAAGTAAATCTGCATCATCGAAGGCAGATTTTACAAAATCCATCATAGAAGCTTGCAGCTCGTAAGCTGGTTTAATTATTCCGGGTGTGTCACTTAAAACAACTTGAAAGTTTTCACCGTTTACAATGCCTAAAATTCGATGCCTTGTTGTTTGTGCTTTAGAGGTAATAATAGATAATTTTTCACCTACGAAAGCATTCATTAATGTAGATTTACCAACATTAGGATTACCAATAATATTTACAAAACCTGCTTTATGACTCATTGTGTTATTCTTTTAAAGACTACAAAGTTACAATGTTAGTTTGGCATATTAGCTATTAAACCCGTTTGAAACAAAAAAAGAAAGGCAGAAATATTAATTTCTACCTTTCTTTTTTTTGATATTATATTAATGTATTATTCTTTTAGAAAGCGATTAACTTGAGATTTAGACTCTAAATTTAGTTTAATAAAATATAAACCAGAAGCTAATTGACTTGCGTTTATTGATAAGTCTGTTGAGGATTGAATTTGCTTCTCTCCAACAACTTGACCAAGAATAGAATATATAGTATAATTTTCTGGCAATTGATTTTCCTTCGTTTTGATAGTTAATACATCCTGAACAGGATTAGGAAAAACAGAAAATAAAGAAATAGTTTCTTCGCCGACACTTAAATTAGAAGTATCCTGCGCAAATAAAAATTCGCCATCTACTCCTGTAAATGTTCCTGTTAATGTAACAGCATCTCCAAAAGCGTCTACTGTTGCAGGAACAGATTCTGCTCCTCTATAGATAAACAAATTACTTCTAGTGTCTACTCCTCCTGCTGTTGCTACAGCAGTCTCCCAGCCAGAAACTTCTGCTTCTGTAAAATAGAATGTTATAGTGTTATCTCCTGTTGTATTTATGTTAGTTGACATTGCTGTGTAAGATTTGCCCATTGCTAAAATAGGTGCACTAAATCCTGATAATGCTTGAGCGCCGTTACCTTCTCTGGTTACTGCTATACCAAAACATCCATAATCGAAACCATCATTATTACTAATTGTTGACATTATATTTCCTGTAATATCGTCGTAACTACTAATTGTTCCACTTCCTTTTAAGTTTACATTAGATACTGTATTTAAAGCTGTTTGAGGTAATGCATTTCCTAAAGCTTCTATTTTAATATTGTCTATCGCTAGACCATATCCCCAATTCCCTAAATCGTTGTAAAAAATTGATACCATGACATTAGATTGTCCAACATAATCAATTAAATCAACATTTAAATTTTCCCAATCAGAAGTAGTTAAAAATTCTGTTCCTACATTATTCCAAGTAACTCCATTATCTATTGATACCTGAACAAATGTTTCAGTATCGAATTGGTCGTTAGTATCTGTATACTTTAAATCAAAATTCAAGAATGCTTGGTTAAATAATGATAAATCTACAGGGTTATTAATGACTATTCGCTCTTGACTCATATCACAATCACAATCATCGTCATTAACAAAAACAAAATTAGTATCGTTTCCTGCTGTTGAGAAAGCTGCTGATGATGAACTTGCTGTATCTCCTATTACAAAATTTGAAGTTCCATTTCCTGTTATAGTAAAAGCACTTAAATCGCCTTCAAAATCGTTAGTAAAAAGTATTTGACTATTACCTATGTTTGGATTAATATCATTATCTAATATAATTATATTAAATGCATCGAGCGCACTTAATTCTGCATCTCCACCATTAGCATTTAACGTTAAAGAAAGCGTTAGGTTTTCGTCACCTTCTACGAAAGCATCATTAAACACTCTTAATGTAACTGTTTTATCTGTATCGTCTCCTGTTAAAAAAGTTACTGTATTTAATAATAATTGATAATCTACGTTCTCTGTTGCTGTTCCGCCTGTTACATTTAAAGTAATATTTGCAGTTTGATTTGCAGCTTGTGCAATTCTTACAGTTAAATCAATATCTTGAAATGAACAATCTGATGCTTCATTTATAGGTTGTACATTACTGCTAGCTGAAATTACTGGCCCTGGAGGATTATTATCGTCCACTCCACAGTTTGGCATATTGGCTCCAATAGCTGCTATAACATGATCACTTCGTCCAAAAGATCCATTTGGGCAACCACCTGTATTATGTACAGCAACTACTAAATTATCATTAAATCTAATTACTGGAGATCCAGAGCTTCCACCTTCTGTATCTGCCTGGTATTCTACACGATCTCCTGAAACTCCGGTTCCAGCATCTGTAACTACTGCAAAGCCATTTGCATCTGTGCCAGAATCTGTTAATACTGCGATTTCTTTACGCCTTCCTCCTGGATGTTGTGGTATATAAATACGCTCATTATTAGTTACTGCAACTGATGATAGACTTAAATACCCATAAATAGGTGTAGGATTTACAGGCAATGTTACTAACGTAACATCTAGATTAGCATCTGTCATTACAAAAGTAGATGAAGTTGCTTGCAAGTCTGAAGCTGCATCTATTGTTGCAGCGCAATCATCGTACTGAAAGTTAAATAAAAACTCAGTATTATTAGCTTCAGCCGCATTACCAATACAGTGGTTATTTGTTATTACACTTCCATCGCATCCTAACAACCAACCAGTACATAAACCACCACCACCAATAAGTAATCTGCAAACTGCTTCTGCTTTACGGCTCATCTCTGTACCATCATAGCAAATTACAGCTTCTTTATTATCTATTGTGCAAATTGTTTCTTGGTTATTATTAGGGTCTAGTGATTCTACAGCAGCATTAATTCTTTCTGGAGTGAAACCATAAGCTACTTTATCTATATTAAAACCATAATTTGTACTATTAATTGAGGAAGCGTGAAGTTCTACAATGATAGAATCACTCCAAATTGTTCCTGTCCAAAACTCACTAATCATTTCTTGATTAGTTCCAACGATTTTTCCACCCTCAGAATAAATAAATTCTTTACCAGTGGCTGGACTATAAACTCTTACATAGTCTCCTTCTTTTAAATCGAAAGCATTAATATGAAGTTTAACATAAGCAGAACCTTTATTGCTAAAGGACTTAGAATATACTACTCCTGTATTTATATTATTAAAATAATTATTAGTAGACGTTAAACTAATTTGGAATTCGTCTGCTATTTGTAGCGGTCTTTGTTCTTGAGCAGATACTACCTTAAGGCTTAGCATTAAAACCGTGAGTAAAAAAAATGATTTAAATTTCATATCTTTAAAATCTTTAGTATTTATTTATTGAAATAACTAATGTAATGATAAATGAAATGGAATTCAAAAAAATA
>NZ_JALZVX010000065.1 GCF_023299985.1 Lacinutrix sp.
AAGACAAATAAGCCAATCAAGGAAAGTAACGAAGCAAAATAGATAATACTAGAAAAGCGCTCGTAAAATTTAGCGTCTATAGATAACATGAGAATGATTAAAACAACCGAAAGAATAATAAATATAAGCTGCTTTCCATAAGATTCTGTAAAATTAAAGTAGTCCACTATTTCTCCAGTATGCGAAGCAGATAATATATTTAGCCAACCAAAACCTGCCAATATAAAAAAGAGCAGAATGGTAATCCAGTCGAATTTAAAATGTCTATCAGTTTGCCTCATAGTCTGCTGGTAGTGGGATAATTTGAAATTGAGATTCCCTATTAATTTTAAATGGTTCACCAGAATATGGTTTAGCATATTCGTTTTCTAAGCTATGCGTTAGTAGCCAGCGTTCTAAATCTTTTCTAGAAATGGTCTTGTTTACGTATTTTTCAATCATTAAACTCGCAATTTTACCAGCAAACCTACTTCCAAAATAACCGTTTTCTACGAATACTGCTAAAGCTATCTTAGGATTATCTTTTGGAGCAAAAGCAACAAAAATAGAGTGGTCTGTTAATTGTGTTTTCACACTATCTATTCTCATAAAGTTTTCTACAGTTCCTGTTTTTCCACAAATTTCAAGACCTTTTACTTGTAGCGATTTAGCAGTTCCTTTTGTGTAAACTTTTAGCATACTTTCTATCACAGGATCAAAATGTTGTTTGTCTATTGTTGTGTATTTTGGTATTGTAAAATTATCTGGAAGTTTTTCGCCTTCAATTTCTTTTATAACATGAGGTGTGAAATAGTAGCCACGATTAGCTATTGCAGCAGTCATGTTTGCTAATTGAATAGGTGTTGTTTGAACGTCTCCTTGACCAATAGCATTAGAAATCGTGTTTCCAGAATAAAAACTACGTTTGTATTTATACTTGTAATAAGCACGATTTGGAATTAATCCTTTTTGTCCAACAAACAAATCGTTATTAAGATAGTTGCCAAGCCCAAAACTTTTTACGTGTTTACTCCAATTATCAATACCTTTAGAAGCAGAGCCTGTTTTGTCTAAAATACGTTGATAAACGGTTCCAAAATAAGCGTTACAAGATTCTTGAATACCGCGTTCTAAATTATTTCTTACGCCATAATTACAATGGCAACCAAAAAAGCGATTTCCGTTTTTCATGCCTTTGTAGCAAGTAATAGTCTCGCTTGTAGTAATAACATTTTCTTGAAGTCCTATTAGTGCATTTACTAATTTAAAAGGAGATCCAGGTTCATAAACACCCGATAAACTTCTATTGAATAGTGGATTTGCAATAGTGTCTCTTATCAACTTATTAAAGTTTTTAGAGCGTTTTCTACCAACTAAATCGTTAGGGTTGTAGGTTGGTGCAGCAACCATAGCTAAAATTTCTCCTGTACTAGGCTCAATAGCAATAATGCCTCCACGTTTATTTTGCATGAGCCATTCGCCATAGGCTTGAAGATCAGAATCTATAGTTATTTTTATGTCTTTTCCTTGTTCTGGAATAGTATCTAATGTTCCATTTTTATAAGATCCAATATTACGGTTATGTATGTCTTTTTGAATAAGTTTTAAGCCTTTTCTTCCACGAAGTATTTTTTCATAAGAGGCTTCTATTCCTTGTTTACCAATAAGGTCACCCATTTTATAATAAGCATCTTTATTAATATTGGCATTATTAACTTCACCTATATCGCCTAAAACGTTAGCGCCAATTGTAGTTTCGTACTGTCTCAAAGAACGTTTTTGAATATGAAAACCTTTAAATTTTCTCATCTTTTCTTGAAGTACAGCATAGTCTTCCTTAGATAAATGCGAAACAAAAGGAGATGGTAAGCGCCAAGAATAACGTTTAGCTTTTTCAAACTGACTGATAAAACGCGTTTTATCTATTTTTAATAATTCGCAAAATTCTATAGTATCTAAAGATTCTACTTCTCGTGGAATAACCATAACATCGTAAGATGGCTGGTTGGCGACTAAAAGTTTTCCGTTTCTATCGTAAACAAAGCCTCTTTTTGGATAATCGTAAACTTTTCTAATAGCATTATCTTCAAGAATACTATCGCTATTAGAAGTGTAAATTTGTAAGTAGAAAAGCCTCGCGGTAAATACAAAACCGACTAGAATAACAGAAAGAAAGAGTAGAAATTGTCTCATTTTTTATTAGAACCACTAAAAATTATTGAAATTAATAAACATAATATAATAGTGAATATACTCGAGAATAACGTGTTTTGTAACACTAAAAGTATCTTAGAAAAGTTAAATATTTCAAGTGAAAATAAAATAAAATGATGAATTATTGTTAGTATTGAAATGTAGGTAACACGTTGCCCAAAATCTACGTTATTAAATTTTACCGCTTGATGGTCGTAAACAGCGCCAAAACTAAACTTTAAAGCTGCAGGTCTAATAAATGCAATGGTTACAGCTGCTGCTGCATGAATTCCGCCAGAATCTAAAAACATATCGATAAACAAGCCCAAAAGAAAACTTATTAGAATAAAAACCATTCTATTATTCTTTACTGGAAACAGAAAAATAAATAAAACATAAGGATATGGATTTATGTAACCCATAAAATTTATGTTACTAAATAAAAGTACTTGTAGTAAAATTAAAACAACAAAGCGAACAGTATGTATAGATAAAAGATTATTCATTTTTATCTAGTAAGTTTTTAATGTGTTTTGCATCCTTATTTTCAATAATGTAAACATGTTCAATATTTGTCATGTCGTTGAATAAGGAGATTTCAATTTCATAATAATTTTCTGCGGTATCTAGTTTAAAATTAGAAATTATTCCAACAGGAATATCTTTTGGGAAAATTGAAGAACGACCAGAAGTAACAATCGTATCGCCTAATGCTACAGGTGCAATTTTAGGAATTTCAGAAAGTTGAATATTGTTTGGAGATAAGCCATCCCATTTTAAAGAACCAAAATGATTGGTCTTTTTTAGTTGGGCACTTATGCTACTCGTGGTGTTTAATATCGAGAGTACAGTGGCATTATTGGCATTTGTTTTTTCAATAATACCAATAATACCTTTACTTGAAACAACACCAAAATCTTGTTTTATGCTATCGTTTTTACCTTTGTTTAAAAGTAAGATATTGTTAGTTTTAGAGTAGCTGTTTCTATGCACTCTTGCAGTTGTAAATTTATAGTGATTTTTAAAATTTAGACTATCAATAAAACTAGAATCAATATTTTTTTCAGCATTGAAAAGAATAGACTTTAATATATTATTCTCTTCTTGTAGTAGTTCGTTCTGTTCCTTTAAGCCAAAATAATCACTAACAGTATTAGAAGTATTGTAAACACCACCACTTAAAAAATTGGCAGAATTGATAAATCTACTTCTATGGTAACTATGTGATTGTATCGTTAATATTACCGAAATAAATAGCAATAATGCAAACAGAAGAAACGTTTTGTTTCTTAGTATAAAGTTTACTATTTGTTGCATTTAATTCTTCGTGTTTTTATTTAATCAATACACTTTTGTATTTAGGAATATTCTTAAGGGTAATTCCAGTACCACGAACAACAGCACGAAGCGGGTCTTCTGCAATATAAACTGGTAAATCTGTTTTTTGAGATAAGCGTTTGTCTAAACCACGAAGCATAGAACCACCACCAGCTAAATAAATTCCGGTATTGTAAATATCTGCCGCTAATTCTGGAGGTGTTTGTGATAATGTTTCCATTACAGCATCCTCGATTCTAAGAATAGATTTGTCTAAAGCTTTTGCAATTTCTCTGTAAGAAATTTGAACTTGTTTAGGTTTTCCAGTTAATAAATCACGTCCTTGAACGCTCATATCTTCTGGTGGCAAATCTAAATCTTCGGTAGCAGCACCAATTTGAATTTTTATTTTTTCGGCAGTACGTTCACCAACATAAAGGTTATGTTGCGTTCGCATATAATAAATAATATCGTTTGTAAAAACATCACCAGCAATTTTAACAGACTTGTCGCAAACAATTCCACCTAAAGCGATTACAGCAATCTCTGTTGTTCCACCTCCGATATCAACAATCATGTTTCCTTTTGGTTGCATGATGTCAACACCAATACCAATTGCTGCAGCCATTGGCTCGTGTATTAAATATACTTCTTTACCATTTACACGCTCTGCACTTTCTTTTACTGCTCGCATTTCTACTTCTGTTATTCCAGAAGGAATACAAATTACCATACGTAGAGATGGTGTAAATAATTTCTTTTTAAGCGCTGGAATGTTTTTAATAAACATGCTTATCATTTGCTCCGAAGCATCAAAATCTGCAATTACACCATCTTTTAGTGGTCTAATCGTTTTGATGTTTTCGTGCGTTTTTCCTTGCATCATGTTGGCTTCTTGACCAACAGCAATTATTTTTCCCGAAATACGATCTCTCGCAACAATCGAAGGAGCATCTACAACAACTTTGTCGTTGTGGATAATTAATGTATTTGCGGTTCCTAAATCTATTGCGATTTCTTCTGTTAGGAAGTCAAAAAATCCCATGTGTTAAGTGTAATTATAGCAGTTATTAAAAGTTGTTGTAAATGTAATAAAAGTAAACAATATATTAGGTTTAAAAGAAATTCTTCTTCTCTAATGAATTTATATTGTAAAATACAGACTATAATAAACAGGCTTTATAATTTTTTTCTTTTTTATAAAAAAATTAACATTTTAGTTTGTTTAGTGTTAGGTAGCTAACAGTTTTTTCATACCTTCTGTTTTAATTTTGATCATTAAACTAAAAAAACAACAAATGAAAAGAAAATTACCTTTTAAAGAAACGAAAATGCTTTACTTAGCATTTCTGTCTTTCGTGTTAGGGACTAGTAACTTAATGGCGCAAAATGCCACATTTACTAGTGTGAATCCTACAACAAACGAACTAACGATCACTAATACAGGATCGTCTATGGAAAATATTACTGATTACTGGATATGTTTAGGACCTGGTAATTATGGGCAATTAAGTAGTATAACTCCAAATAGTGGTGATTATATGCTTTCTGCTAATGAAAGTGTTAGTTTTACCTTTAACATTAGCGCAACAGCAGAAGGTGTTGGTTTATTTGCAATCAATACATTTGGGTCATCAGATCCAGCTGTTCTTTTAGCTTATATGCAATATGGTGCTGCAAATCAAGATAGAGTTGGTCAAGCAGTTACAGCTGGACGTTGGGTTAGTGCAATGAATTTTGTTTCTGGGACAGCTCCATATACAACAACTTCTGGTGGATCGGCCGCTGCTTGGAGTGCATGTGATGCTTCTAATGGAGGAACCTTAGCAGGAGGGCCTTACGAGTTTTGTGTAGATGGAGAAGCAGATAATATTCCAGCAGGCGAAGTTACAGTAACAGGAAATGTAGGCGCAACAAGCCAATGGGTAGTAACAGATGATCAAAGAACGATCTTAGGATTACCACCAACACCAGAAGCGGTAAACTTTGATAATGCAGGACCAGGTATGTGTTATATCTATAACGTAAGTTATTTTGGAACAGTAACAGGCTTAGCAGCAGGTATGAACTTAGACAATGTAGTAGGCTGTTTA
>NZ_JALZVX010000066.1 GCF_023299985.1 Lacinutrix sp.
CAAAACATCGCATGAGATTATGGATTTTATACAATCTCTTAACGATGAAGGTAAAACCATATTAATGGTAACACACGAAGAAGACATTGCAAATATGTGTAAACGTATTGTACGCTTAAAAGATGGTGTTATTATGGAAGATGTATTTGTAAAACAAGATAGAGCTTCGCAATATGTTTGATAGAGACCTGTGGAGAGAAATTTTCCAAAGTATTAATATGAATAAAACCAGAAGTTTGCTTTCTGGCTTTACTGTGGCTTTTGCTATTTCTCTATTCGCTATTTTATTTGGCTTAGTTAACGGTTTGGTTAATACTTTTGATACTGCATTTTCTGATGATGCCTCAAATTCTATATTTATACAATCTGGTAGAACTTCTAAAGCTAGTAATGGTTTGCAGGCGGGAAGACAAATTCAATTTAAAAATGAAGATAAGAAATGGATAGAAAAGGAATTTGGAGATAAAGTACAATACATAACATCTAGAATTTATTTAAATGTTACTGCAACATTTAGAAATGAAAAAAGTAATTATAGTATTCGTGCTGTTAATCCAGACCACCAATATCTTGAGAATACTAAAGTAACTTATGGACGTTATGTAAACGAATCTGATATTAAAAACAAAACTAAAGTTGTTGTTATTGGTCGTTTAGTAGAAGAAGATTTGTTTTTAAAAACTACAGCTATAGGTAAATATATTAATCTAAATGGTATTCAATACAAAGTGGTAGGTGTTTTTAATGATGATGGAGGCGATAACGAAGAGCGACTAATTTACATGCCAGTAAGTACTGCACAACAAATTTATGGAAATAACGACCATATCGACCAGATAAATTTAACCTATAATCCAGAGATGAGTTTTGATGCAGCTATAGGTTTTAGTACTATACTTACAAAAAAACTTAAAGACAGGTTTATGGTGTCGCAAAACGATCAACGTGCTATTCGTGTTAGAAATCTAGCAAACGAATCTAAAGCAATAAACCAAATGACAGGTGGATTAGGTGTCATGGTTTTATTTATTGGCTTTGGAACACTAATAGCAGGTATTGTGGGTATTAGTAACATGATGATTTTTATTGTTAAAGAACGAACTAAAGAAATAGGTATTCGTAAAGCTTTAGGTGCATCTCCAAAATCTATTGTTTCAATTATTTTACTAGAGTCTATATTAATAACAATTATTGCTGGTTTAATTGGATTAATAGTTGGTATGGGAGTTGTAGAGCTCTCTGGTCCATTATTAGAAAAATACTTTATAAAAGATCCTTCGGTAAGTTTAAATATAGTAGTTAGTGCATTATTTACGCTAATTCTAGCAGGAGCAATTGCTGGCTATTTACCAGCAAAAAAGGCATCAAGAATAAAACCTATTGTAGCACTAAGAGACGATTAATTATGCAATTTTTATTTGAAAGAGATACTTGGCAAGAAGTCTACGATAGTTTAACAAAAAACAAACTACGTTCGGCATTAACTATGGTTGGTGTTTGGTGGGGAATTTTGTTGCTTATTGGCTTATTAGGTTCTGCAAGAGGTTTAGAGAACTCATTTAATAGATTGTTTGGTAGTTTTGCTACTAATAGTGTGTTTGTCTGGGCACAAAACACTAGTAAGCCATTTAAAGGTTTTCAAGAAGGTAGAGCTGTACAGCTAAAAATTAGCGATGCTAAAAAGATAGAAGAAAATGTAGATGGTATTGAGTTTGTGGTGCCAAGAAATCAAAGTTCTGCTTTAGTTGTTCATAATTTTTTGTCTGGAAGTTTTGGAGTTAATGGTGATTATCCATTACTAGATCAGGTTCAGAAAAAGAAAATGATTCAAGGTCGCTTTATCAATCAAACAGATATCGATGAGAATAGAAAAGTGGTTGTAATTTCAGAAGAAATATATAAACAACTTTTTGAAAAAGATGCAGAAATGATTGGCGAATACATACAGCTTAATAGTATGAATTTTAAAGTTATTGGCATGTTTGAAACTGGGAATGCTAACATGGGACCATCAAGCGATATGCATATTCCATTTACCACCTTTCAACAAATTTACAATATGGGAGGAAAAATTGGTTGGATGATGATTACCGGAAAGCCAGAATACGATATCTCTCAAATAGAAGCAGATGCTAAACTTCTTTTAAGAAATTTAAATAAAGTGCACCCAGAAGATAAACGTGCCTTTGGTAGTTTTAACCTAGGAAAAGAGTTTGCTAAAGTTACTGGTTTTTTAACAGGAATGCAGTTTTTAACATGGTTTGTAGGTATAGCAACACTTATTGCAGGTGTGTTTGCTATTGGTAACATTCTACTAATAACAGTAAAAGAAAGAACTAAGGAAATTGGTGTACGTCGCGCACTTGGTGCAACACCATTCGAAATAAAAAGACAAATTGTTTTAGAGGCAGTATTTATAACTATTCTTGCAGGTTTATTTGGTATTATATCTGGAGGATGGATATTAATAGCGCTAGATAGTGCCTTTGGTCAAGGTGCAGAAGCTGTAATAGTAAATGCGTCAGTATCTATAACAGTAGTATTTGTTGCACTTTTAATATTAGTAGTTTTAGGAACACTAATTGGTTTAATACCAGCATTTAAAGCTACTAGTATAAAACCAATAGATGCCTTAAGAGAAGAGTAGATAATCATCAATCAAAATAAAAAGAAAAGCGATAGCTTTAAAACCAACTGACAAAAATTAAATTTAAAAATGAAAAAAGCATTAAAAATCATCGTAATAGTGGCATTAGTTTTTGCCTTACTTTGGGTACTTAAGTACTTTAAAGATTCTAATTCAAAATCTGTTGAAGATTTTAAAACAGCACAACCATTTTACACCTCTATAAACACTAAAACGGTTGCTACAGGAAAACTTAATCCTGAAGAAGAAATTGAATTAAAACCTCAAATTGCTGGAATTATAGACAAAATCTTAGTAGAAGAAGGAGATATTGTTAAAAAAGGTGATGTTATTGCTAAAATTAGAGTAGTACCAAACGAACAAAGTTTAGTAGGTGCAAACGGGCAAATAGCAAGTGCTAAATTGGGTTACAATAACTCTAAAACTATTTACGACAGAAATAAATCTTTATTTGATAAAGGCGTAATTTCTAGACAAGATTTCGAGAATAGTGAGCTAGCTTTAAACCAATCTAACGAGACGTTAAGGCAAGCACAAAATAACTACCAAATTATAAAAAGAGGTTCAATTTCTGGAGGAGGTTCTGCAAATACAAATATTACAGCACTTATTCCTGGAACTATTTTAGAGATTCCTGTTCGTGAAGGCGATCAAGTAATTGCTAGTAATAACTTTAACGATGGAACTACTATTGCATTTATTGCAGACATGAGTAAAATGATTTTTGAAGGTAAAGTAGATGAAGCTGAAGTAGGTAAACTTGAAGAAGGAAAAGACATTAAGGTTATTTTAGGAGCTATTGGAGAAAAAGAGTTTCCATCAAAATTAACTTTTGTTGCACCAAAAGGAAAAGAAGAAAATGGCGCTGTACAATTTACCATTAAAGCAGATGTAGAAGTAGAGCCATCTACAAAAATTAGAGCAGGTTATAGTGCAAATGCAGAGATTGAAATGGAGTCTAAAGATAGCGTATTGGTTATCAAGGAATCTTTACTTCAATTTAATAGAATTACAGAAAAACCTTTCATTGAAATTGAAAAAGGTGAAGGTAAGTTTGAAAAGCAAAATGTAATATTAGGTCTTTCAGATGGAATAAACGTAGAAATTACAGATGGTGTTGAAGAAAGTGATAAAATCAAGGTTTGGAATAAAGCCTCTAAAGAAGATAACGATGATGAAGATTAATAAAAAAAACATTTTAGTAACTGCATGCTTTGTATTTGTTGGTTTTTCAACTTATGCACAAGATAATACATGGTCGCTTAAAGCAAGTGTAAATCATGCTTTAGAAAATAATATTTCTATACTTCAAGTTAAAAACACATTATTAACTAACGAGCAAGATATTATCGCTGCCAAAGGTCAGTTTTTACCTTCTGCAAATGCAGGAATAGGAACAGGTCTTGGTCTTGGTTCTGGTTTCGATCCAGTATCTAACCAGCGTATTAATAACGAGGTAACTTATTCTGCTAATTATAATATTGGCGCAAACTATACCGTTTTTAATGGCTTTAGGAGAATGAATCTATACAAGCAATCGCAACTTAATTTAGAGACTAACCAACTTGAATTGGCAAGAATACAAGACGATATTTCTTTAAATGTTGTAAATTCTTATTTAAATATCTTATTTAATAAAGAGAATTTAGAAACGGCTAATGCACAATATAAATTTTCCCAAAAACAACTAAATCAAGTCCAAGAATTGGTAGATGCAGGAGTACAGCCTCAGGCTAATATTTATGACGCGCAAGCAACATTAAGTCGCGATTTACAAAGCGTTACCGTAGCAGAAAATAATTACGAATTATCTTTATTAACACTATCGCAAATATTACAAGTACCATTTAAAGGTTTTGAAATTGAAGCTGTGGATATAGATAATCCTTCTGCAGAATTACTTTATAACGACGTAACTCCAATTTTAGATTATGCACTTGCTAATAGAAATGAAATAAAAGTAGCCGAAAAGAATATTGAAAATTCTAAATTAGGAACAGAAATATCTAAAAGTGGTTATTATCCTAGTGTAACTGCTAGTTATGGATTAAGTTCTGTATGGAGTGAACGTGATAATGACTTCTTTAAACAATCATTTTTTAACGAAATAGATTCTAACAAAGGACACAATTTTAGATTGAGTGTTAACGTACCTATTTTTTCTCAATACCAAAACAAAACCGCAGTAGCAAAATCTCAAATTCAAGAACAGAATGCATTGTTAGGATTAGAGCAAGCAAAACTAAATCTTGAAGCAAATATACAACGTGCATTTACAGATGCAAAATCTGCATTAAGAGCATACGAAGCTGCAAAAGTCTCTTTAGAGTCTCAACAATTAGCATTTGGAAATTCAGAAGAACGTTACAACATTGGTGTTATGAATGCTTTCGATTTAGAGCAATCACGATTGCGATTAGTAAATGCGGAAGCATCTTTAATTAACGCTAAATACGATTTTGTTTTTAAAACAAAAGTGTTAGACTTCTATCTTGGAAAACCTATAACACAATAAATAAACTTTGGCTTTAATATTAAATATAGAAACCGCAACAACAAATTGCTCTGTCTCACTATCTATAGATGGTGAGACTTTGCTTTTAAAAGAAGATTATAGTAGTAACTACTCTCATGCAGAGCGTTTACATGTTTTTATAGATGAAACGCTTCGCGAAGCAAAAATAGAGCGCTCTCAACTAGATGCTATTGCAGTTAGTAAAGGTCCAGGTTCTTACACAGGTTTACGTATTGGTGTTTCGGCAGCAAAAGGGCTATGTTATGCCTTGGATATACCTTTAATTTCTATTTCTACTTTAGAAGCATTAGCGCATCAAGTTAAAGCCGAAAGCGGTGTAATTGTACCAATGCTAGATGCTAGACGCATGGAAGTGTACTCGGCTATTTTTTCTTCAGAATTAAAACAAATAAGAAAAATTGAAGCTCAAATTTTAGACAAAACTTCTTTTACTGAAGAGTTAGTAAACGGTAAAGTGTATTTTGTTGGAAATGGAGTAGAGAAAACAAAAACACTTATAAACCACGACAACGCTGTTTTTGTAGAAGATAAACTACCATCTGCAAACCAAATGAGTGCATTGGCAAATTTGAAGTATAAAAAAAGCGACACCGAAGATGTCGCTTATTTTGAACCGTATTACCTTAAAGATTTTGTTGCTTTAAAACCAAAACCTAAAAGTTAATTATCCTTCTTTTTGTATTTCAACTGCATGAGGATAAGGTATCTCTATACCTGCAGTATCTAGTGCGATTTTACAATTCTCTATAGTGCCAAAATAGACATCCCAATATTCTGCAACTCTAACATAAGGTCTAACAGCAAAATCTACAGAACTGTCTCCAAGATTAGCAACGTTTACAGAAGGAGCAGGATCTTTTAATACTTTAGGATTAGAAGTTAAAACAGTCATTAATACTTCTTTTGTTTGTTTATTGTCTGCATAATAACTTACTCCAATTGTTAAGTCAACACGTAACTTGCCTTCTGTTGAGTAATATTACCATTAGATAGTGTTCCGTTTGGTATAATAACTTATTTATTTGTTGGTGTTATAATTTTGGCGGTAAAATTTCAATCTCCTTTACAACACCTAACTCACCTTGCGCTTCAATTAAATCACCAATTTTAAAGGATATAAAAATTAAAAGCAAAACACCACCAGCAAAATTACCTAAATACCCTTGTAGAGCTAAACCAATAGCTAGACCTGCTGCTGCTATAATAGCAGCAAATATGTTGTAGGAATACCTAGAGTTCCTAATATTGTAATAGTTAAAAGTATTTTTAAAATCTAACCTATTAAGTTTAATAAGAATTTTTGAAGACTTTCATTATAGTTCTTTTTTGTCATTAATTTTTTAATAACCCAAGACCCAATGATCCATATAATTATGACACTAATGATTTTTAAACCGAAGTCAGATGTAAAGTCAATGCCTTTGTCAATCCATTTTTGTACTTCCATAGCGTGTTTTAATAGTTAAATTAGTAGAGTGTAAAGATTTAATGATTTTATTGAAGATCACTAATTAACCTATAAAATGTAATCTTTGATCGACAATATGGTTTTTTTAGTTATATCGTTCTAATAAGTATTCTTATTAAAATAAAGTATAGAATCTTAGGTACAGATTGTTTAATAAATAGTTTTATTTTATTTGTAGAATAAGCTTCATATATTCCAACTGTAATGATGTATAATAAGAAAAATTTACTAGAACTATTCTTTTCTATGAGAAAGAAAAGCACTAATCCTTATGCTAAAAAAATCATTATAGAAGCCTTGTTTTACTGCTGATTTTTTTACGAAAGCTTCACCTTTAACTCCAAAATTTTTTCATGTTCTTTGTTGTGTCCATAAAAACATTTCAAGAGTTAAAAGTAGAAATGTTAGAATGTTAAGAAAGCTAAGATTAACACCTTATCGTTAGTTGTTATTTATTTTATCTATTGCTTCTTTTACTTCTTTAACAGGTAATTTACAGGCTTTATTTATACAAACATAGATTAGAGTTTCATTTTCAACATATCTATTTTTTAGTAATGGTAGTAGGCTTTCGTCTTTACTGCCAACGCTAATTTTATTAGGAATATATTTTGCGTTTAATACTTCAGTTTTATTTTTATAGTCTTCGCCAACAATAGCTATTTCGTAAAAAGGTTCTGTGTAATTAAGCATTAAATCTAACCAATTAGAATAGCCTGAGGCATACTCCTTAATTTCAGGTTTTACATTATTAAGCATTGTTGTAGCTGTGCTTAGGTAGTATTCATTATCAAAATAATGAGATAACTTAAACAAGTTTTTAGCAAATACTGAGTTACTTGCAGGAATAACATTATCGCGATACTCAATAATTTTAGTTACAAGATTTTCATCTTTATTCGAAGTGAAAAAGAACATTTTATTTGTGTCGTTAAAAAAAGTATCAAAGCAATAATCGGTTAACGCTTTTGCCGTATTAAGCCATTTTTGATCTAATGTAACTTCATATAAAGTAATAAAAGCATCAACAGTTGTTGCATAATCTTCTAAAAAACCATTAATACTAGATTTCCCGTTTTTGTAGTTATGATACAAGCTACCATCTTCTTTTAATTGATTGTTTAATATGAATTGCCCATTTTTTATAGCAACATCAAGATATTTTTTATCTTTAATTACACGATAAGCATCAATATAACCTTTAAGCATTAAAGCGTTCCAAGAGGTTAGAACTTTACCGTCTAAACGAGGTCGTTCTCTTTTATCTCTTTCATTTAATAAAAGTAATTGCCATTTCGCTTTCTTTGTTTTTAAAATTTCAAGCGAAATATTTTCTTTTTTAACGAAGTTTTCATCAGTTTCATTTCTAATTAAAACATAATTTTTATGTTCCCAAAACCCATAATTATTAACGTTGTAATACTTTGAAAACAAATCGAAATCTTCCTTTAAAATGTACTCTAAGTTATCTTTTGTCCATACATAAAAAGCACCTTCTTCAAGTTTATTAGATTCTGTAAGGCTATCTGCATCTAACGAAGAATAAAACGAACCATTAGTGTCTGTAAGTTCTCTGTCTATAAATTTTAGAGTTTCAATAACAACTTCTTTGTATAATTCGCTTTTAGTTAATGAGTAGGCATCAGCATATAAACTAACCAATTGTCCATTATCGTAAAGCATTTTTTCAAAATGTGGTACATGCCATTTATCGTCTACAGAATAGCGAGAAAATCCACCTCCAATTTGATCGTAAATACCGCCAAAAGCCATGTTTTTTAATGTGTTTTCAACAAATTTTGCAATATCTTCTTTTTTATTTTGAAATGCATAGCGCATTAAAAAGTGATAATTATTAGGCATCATAAATTTTGGTGCACGATTCATGCCTCCTTTTCTGTTATCAAAATGTTTCGCCCAGTTTTCTACAGACTCATTAATAAAACTGGTTTTAAATTCAGGAGCTTCAGTGTTTACAGAAACAACATCTACAGATTTCATGCCTTGCTCGAGTTTTGTAGCATATTCTTCTAGTTTTTCTGGTTGTGTTTCGTATAATTCAGAAATTTGAGTAAGCGCACTAATCCATTGTTTTTTTTTAAAATACGTTCCTCCCCAAACAGGTCTTCCATCTGTTAGTGCAATAACATTCATTGGCCAACCACCTTGACCAGTCATGAGTTGTACAGCATTCATATAAACTTGATCAATGTCTGGTCGTTCTTCACGATCAATTTTAATATTAATAAAACTGCTGTTCATTAGTTTGGCAACAGTTTCGTCTTCAAAACTTTCGTGCTCCATTACGTGGCACCAATGGCATGCAGAGTAGCCAACACTTATAATAATAAGTTTATTAAATGTTTTTGCTTGTTTTAAAATATTAGGATTCCAAGCTTCCCAATTTACTGGATTATGAGCATGTTGTAATAAGTATGGACTTGTTTCGTTAATTAAATTATTAGTGTATTTGTGAGTCAAAGTATCTTTTTTTTTTGCGCGTAACAAGTGGTTAATAAAAAAGCAAATAGTAATGTTAATAGTTTCATCTTAATTGATGTGAATTAACTAATGTATAAATATTTTTTACATTAAATTTTAAAAAAGGTAGGAATAATTTATTAATGATTGTTATATAAATATAACAATCAAGTTATGTAATAGTATTACGATACAGATGAAAGTACAATTTCAAGGTTGTATGACCTCTTAAGTGCTGTGTAAGTTCAGTATTTATTAGTAATATTGTATGCATAAATATAAAGTAAAAAAATAACCATAATGAAGTATTTAAAGATAACCTTAATTCTGTTTTTTTGTTCATCACCTCTTTTTGCTCAAGATATTTTGATGCAAAACGGAACTTTTAATCAATGCTCAGGTACTCTTTTCGATTCAGGTGGTGGTTCTGCTAATTATTCAAGTAATGAGAATTTTGTATTAACTATTTGTCCAGATGGTCCAGATCAGTTTATACAATTAGACTTCTCTGTTTTTGGTACGCAACCAAATACAGATACCCTCACAATATACGATGGAGTCGATACTACAGCTACTGTTATTGGAGTTTTTTCAGGTTCTGGAGCTGGAACTACAAGTAATCCTCAAATAATTTCTGCAGCAACAACAAGTGCAACTGGCTGTCTTACTTTAGAGTTTGTTAGTGATGTTGCAGGTAACACTTTTGGTTGGGCTGCAGATATTTCTTGTTTACAATCCTGTCAAACTATAACGCCAACAATAGATACCACTAATCCAGCGGCAAATGTAGCAGGAGTAATACAAGTGCCTGTTGGAGGTACTGTGAATTTTGATGGTAGTGCAGTGTTTTCTGAAGACGAAACAGGAGCAACTTATTCATGGAATTTTGGAACAGGAGCAGCTTCTCAAACTGGTCAATCTGTAAGTAATCAATATAATAATATTGGCACTTTTACTACAACATTTACTGTAACAGATGATAATCCTACAGGATGTTCCGAATTTATCACTATTATTGTTGAAGTTTTAACGCCATATATCGATGTAGATATAACAAATTTTACAGACCAACAATTAGTAGAAGATGTTTTAATAGATAGTCCATGTGCTGTAGTGTCAAATATAATTTCTAGTACTGGAGACGATTTTGGATCTGTTAGTGGTATTGGGTCTTTTACAGCTCTTCAAGGCGCTTTCGCTTTTGAAGCAGGAATAATACTATCATCTGGAAGCGCATTAGATGCTGAAGGTCCAGAATCTGGTACTCAAAGTGGCGGTGGCGGTGGATGGCCAGGAGACGCAGATTTAGAAGCAGAGTTAGGCGATGGAACTAATACTAATAATGCATCATTTATTCAATTCGATTTTGTACCAATAGCTAATAGTATTAGTTTTGATTTTGTTTTTGCTTCTGAAGAATATGGTACTTTTCAATGTGGCTTTACAGATGCGTTTGCTTTCTTATTAACAGATCAGGTTACTGGTATAACCACAAACCTTGCTTTAGTTCCCGGTACAACAGATATTGTTACTGTTTTTACCGTTAGAGATACTATGTGGAATAATAATTGTCCATCAGCTAATCCTGCTTTTTTTGATTCTTATTATGGAGCAGGAGGTTTACCAGCTATTAATAATCCTACAAATTTTTTAGGTTATACTGTGGCAATGACAGCCTTCTCTAATGTAACAGCTAATAATCCTTACACTATAAAATTAGTAGTTGCAGATGCCCTAGACTCAGCTTTTGATGCAGCTGTATTTCTTGGAGCAGGCTCATTTAATTTAGGAGGAGAATTAGGAGATGATATTACTATTAATGCTGGTACTGCCAAATGTCAAGGTTCATCTCTGGTATTAGATACAAACATTCCTTCTGCGACACATACTTGGTTTCTAGATGGTGTAGTTATCCCAAACGAAACAGGATCTACTATTAGTGTAACGCAAGATGGAAATTATTCTGTAGATATTGTTTTCTCTGCTACGTGTCAAACTTCAGACACAATTTTTATTGAATTTATACAAGGCGCAACAATTCAGGTAGTTAATGATTTAACTGAATGTAATAATGGGAATGGCACAGTAATTTTTGATTTAACCGAAAACGAAACTTCCGCAATTGGAACTCAAGATCCAACTACTGTGATGGTTACTTTTCATACTTCCCAGAACGATGCCGATATGGATATTAATCCAATTGCAAATCCAAACACTTATAATGGTACAGACGGAGAGCAGATATGGATTAGAATAGAGGATGTTGACTCAGGAACGTGTTTTGCTACTGATTCATTTTTATTACAATATTTAAACATTGTTTTAAATCCAGTACCAAATATCGAACTTTGTGATGATGCGTCAAATGATGGTACTGAGCCTTTTGATTTAGAATCTCAAAATTTAATTATTTTAGGAACACAACTTGCTTCAGATTATACAGTT
>NZ_JALZVX010000067.1 GCF_023299985.1 Lacinutrix sp.
GAGCGCAAATCACCTTTATGAAAAAGTAGAAGAAATAAAAGAATATACTTGTTATTATTATAAGAAGAGTTCCTATAGCATAAATAGATTCTGAATTCACTAAAAGAAATTTGAATATTTTACTTTTTATGTTGCCTAACCATTTTTTATTTGTCAATAATAATAAAGCAGGAATCGATTTGTTGTTTTTAAGATTTTCGGGTATATCATCATAGATGAAATTGACTATTGAATTTGACCATTCATCAAATAAGATATTTGAGCTAAATTTTCCTTTAGAAATTTTTTTAATAATCTCCTGAGCTACAAAGTATTCAAAAAAAGATTTGTGAACAAATCTATAAAAACCATCATCTAATTCAATAAAGTAACAGGTTAATATTTCATTTTCAAACCCTTCTTTTTGGTAATCGGCTTCAAATTTTTTAATATCTGCTTTTTCGATATGTGATTTTAATTTTTTTAAGACATAATCAGAAGTTAAATAATATTGTTTTGCTGAAAATAAATCGATAGCTAATTCTGAAAAGAAATCTTTTACAAACGTGATTTTTTTAATATTTTCACTAAAAGCAGATTGTATGTTTTTGCTTTCTTGTCGGTTTATCCAATAATTAATATACTTGTTAATAGCTCCTCCATGTGTCTGAATATTAGTGACTTCATTTCTATATAAGTTAGGTAGCATTTCCCTAATAATGTGCATCATCGACGGACGTTTACATAATTCAAGAAAACTAGGGAACTGTGTAATCCAATTAAAGTATTCCTCACCTTTTAATGGATGATATTTTTTAATGTAATCTTGAATCTGTTCCTCGTTTAATAGAGATAAGTTAATGCTTTCGCAATATGGGTTTGTCTGTATTATTTGATCATCCTTTTTTACAATATTAAGAGTTTTTTCAAGTTCATACTTTGAAGTAAAATAAGATGGACGTCCAGAAATTATTAATTTATTATTTTTATGTGCCAATTGCCATATCTCATTCATTTGTTTATATCTGTCCTCATGTGTTCCTACGAAACCCATTTCGTCAAAACCGTCAAGCAAAAATAAAATTTTCCCTTTATGAATTAGAATATTAAATAAAGCATAGTCTACACCAATGTTTTCAGCTACAAACGCTTTTATTTTTTCTTCAATGCCACCATGTCTTGGAGAAGAATTTGTTAGAGATATTAGGACAGGAAACCTAATAATTTTTTTTTGGACTAAAATATCTGTTGCTAAAGTTTCTGAATAATGCCTAAGGAAAGAAGTTTTTCCCATTCCATAGTCTCCGAGTAATGCAAGATGTTTACTTTCGGGTGAATTTAATAACCAAGAATTAATATTGTCTTCAAGTTTTGATGTTTGAACTTCTTTTTGTTCTCCAATACTAAATGGAGGAGAAATGAATGTTTCTGCTAATGTTTTTTTGTCTTTCTCTTTCGCTACTGCTGAAAATAACTTGTCATGATTATAGTTTTCAACAATGCTTTTTAAATATCCATTGAAATCTATTAAATTATTTAATATATCATCTTCAGTTTGAGTAATAATATTTTTTTTATTGTGTTTTTCAAATTTCCCATTTGATATAATGTAATATAAATCGATAAAAGATGAATTATAATTTTCTTTTAATATTAGTTCTTTTGAGAAGTACTCTAGCTTGTCTTTTGTTTTCTCTATTTCATTTTTTTGTGTAACTTGGTTTATGTTTTTTTCAGAATATGATATGAAAATACTAAATTCCCTTAATCCATCTTGATATGATCCATACAGTATTTCATCTTTAATTGAATTATTAAGTTTTAGGTTGAATTTTTGGTATTTTAATTCAAAGTATTTCTTTAATCGCAATCTTAAGTGTGGAGACTCCGAAAACGTGTTTTTGGGAAACTGTATTTCTTTTATTTCTTTATTTCTATAATCATTATATATGAAACGTTGTTTAATATGCTTTTTGTTTTTTTTATTAAAAGTCTGATATAAAATATAACAAATAGATAAAGATAAAACTAAATAAATTGCAATACTATAATTGTCTAATTGTATAGTATATGTTGGAATGTTTAAATTAAACTGTTTATTTAAAATTATTATGCACCAATTTAAAATATTTTCAGAGATTGTTGGATTTACATAACAAAAAGCTAAGTATAATATTAATATAGCATATTTTGAGATGAAACTACTTTTTTTACTACATCTGTTTTTTTGAAATTTAAAGTATTTAACGATTAATAAGGAAAGCAATTTGTACACTATGTAAAATAGTATAATTGAAATTATTATTAAAAATATTAGTGTTTTTGTATTCATTTAAAATATTTTTTTGTGATTCTAAGCAGGAAACATTCTTGATAATGAAATTGAATTAATACAATTTATTATCATTATTAATACATGAAGTTTTTCAATTAAATTAAAAACAAACCTACAATTTTTCCTACAAAAATAAAATACGTAGAACTACGTATTTTTTTCACGATCAAAAGCCAAATTACAACAGTCTAGTTTCTATATTTTACGTTAAACCGTAAACGCCAAAATAAGGCATAAAAAAACCACCTAAAAAGGTGGTTTAGTGTTTTTAGAGATTACATGATTTCTTTTTCTGGTAATACAGTTTTTGCTTTGGTTTAACATTTACACGAAAGTAAAAACCAGTTTTATTATAGTATTTAGTTCTTTTTTTGCGAACTAATTCATTGTGCTAATTCCATTTACTACCTGTTTTATCCTGTCTTTAACTAATGCTGCATATAGTTTTTCGATTTCTATGGGTTTCCATAAAATGTCATTAAAGAGCTTGGCGTCTTCTTCGTTTTTAGATAGCATAACATCTGCAGTAATAACAAAAATAGGAGTGTCACTATTTAAATTGTTTTGCAATCTAATTAATTTTGTGGCGTCAATACCATTCATTTCTGGCATGTGTAAATCCATTAAAATAAAATCGTATTTTTTCTTTTTTGCGCATGCAACCGCTATTTTACCATTTTTAGCATGTTCAGTTTTAATTCCCCATTTAGAGAGTACTTTTGCTATTAAAATAGCATTTATAGCAGTGTCTTCTGCTAATAACACAACCTTGTTTGTAAAGTGATTAAAAATAGGTTTGTTTTTACTAATGTTTGTTGTTGCTTTTTCTAAAGTAATTGAAAAATAAAATTTAGAACCTACAAGTTCTTTACTTTCTACATTAATTTCGCTGCCATGTAGTTTTACTAGTTTTTTAACAATAGCTAAACCAAGTCCTGTTCCGCCTTGCTTTCTGGTCATTACAGGTCTAATTTGTGTAAAACTATCAAAAATTTGTGAGCGGTCATTTTTAGAGATGCCATTTCCGGTATCTTGAATGCTAACTAAAATGGTGTCATTATTTTCGCCTTTGCTTTCTAATTTTAAACTAAAGGTAATCTTACCTTTTTGAGTGAATTTAATGGCATTACCAATTAAGTTAGTGATAATTTGTGTGAATTTAGTTTGGTCTAAAAGATAGTTGTTATTTTTAGGGATTTCGTTTATTAAAACCAGTTCTAAATTTTTATTACTAGCTAGTTTAGCATGTAAGTTTAAAATATCTGAGCATATATCATTTAAATTAGTATTGTCTAATTCTAAAGCTGTTTTTTTAGAGTCTAGTTTAGTAAAGTCTAAAACATTATTTACAATATGAATTAGGTTTTTAGAGGCAAATTGTAAGCTATTAATTAGTTTTTTATTTTCACCTTCTACTTGATCCTCCAGAATGGAAACAATAGTAGTCATTGCATTTAATGGTGTTCTTATTTCATGGCTCATTACAGAAAGAAACTCTTGTTGTAATTTTACCAATTTTTGATCATCCTCATTCTTTTTTTTAATTATTTTTTGTTTTTCTTTTTGAAGTAAAGCTTCATTCTCTAACACATTCATCTTGTTTATTAAGTTATAGTTTTCTATAACTTGTTGCGTTTGTGTGTTCATTGTTGCTTCCTTCTCAACAAGGTATAATTCTAGGTATTTAAAGGATTTATTGTTTTTATTACTATTTTTATAAATAGAATATAATAGATGGTATGCCTTTATTTTGGTCATAGAAATATTATACGTAATAGAGAGTTCTAAACCTTCAATAGTTTTAAGTTCTGCCTTTTTTAATTCGCCTAATTTATAATATAGTTTTCCTAGTTTAATAAAAGCCATACATGTTCCCATGATTTCTACTACTTTTTTATAAGTAGCGATTGCTTCTAGAAAATCGCTTTCTGCTTTTTTAAATTCACCTAAGGCTAAGTGTACTTTTCCACGACCATAAATAGCAAAACCATAACCTCTGGTATCTCTAGACTGTATTTTTAGTTTGATAGAATGTTCTATCATTTGCATAGCAATAGCTAGCTTATTTTTTTTTAGTAATAAACCTGATAGATTATTAAAAACATTAGACTCTAAGTTAATGCAAGGGATTTTTCTAGCATTTTTTACAGCATTTTTATAAAAAGTAAAAGCATTAGATTGATCTCCAAGATATTCGTAAGCTGTCCCAATTGATTTTTCTGCTCTAGACTGATTTTTAAAATCGCCATACTTTTTATAGATCCTTAAGGATTCGATTAAGTAAAGTAAACCTTTGTGGTAATTGTCTGTTTTATAATGTACACTACCAATATTATATTTTGCATCTGCAATACCGTGTTCATCATCTATAGTACGAAAATAGGCAATCGCTTCTTTAGAATGTTTATTAGAATTTTCGTAATCACTAATAATCATATAGTATAACGCGAGTTGGTTTAAGCTTTTCCCTATTAAATGGTTGTTTTTTAATTGTTTACCAATTTCTAATGCTTCTTTAGCGAGAGCAATACTTTTTGGCAAGTTAAATGCACGACCTGAATAAGCATTCTCAAGAAGTAAATTTGCTTTTTTACTGATTATTAGGTTGTTATTCATTTGGAGTGCTGAATTATGTATGTAAAGCTAATAAAAAATATTTAATATTGTGTAATTTTTAATGTTCAGATTTTGGTTTTTTACTTTTTTTTAAGCAAGCGAATTGTTTATGTATTGATAGCCAAACCTATAATAATACGTTTTAAATATAAGCGACAAAAAAACCACCTTGAAAGGTGGTTTAGTGTTTCCGCGAAAGCGAAAAAAAGTGTTTTAATTTATGAGATTCCTGCCTTCGTAGGAATGTGGCAGAAAGCATTATTTTATCATCTCGTAACTACGTTTTACAAAATCACTCAATTCTTTTCCTTTTAATAAACCTTGAGATAGTCTAGCTAAATCTAAACTTTGGTTAATTAAACGCTCTTGAATCTCTTTGTTTTCTGTATTTAAAATTTCGCCAACCAATTCTGAGTTTGTGTTAACAATTAAGTTATACATTTCTGGCATGCTACCAAACATTTGCATTCCGCCTCCACCACCAGACGCTTGCATTTCTTTCATGCGACGCATAAATTCTGGTTGCGTAATCATAAATGGAGTTGCTTCGCTATCTTGAGCTTCTAATTGTACCATGAATTTATCTGAAGGAATTATACCTTTTAATACTTCGTCTAATACTTTAGTTTGCGCTTCGTCTAATTTAGAAATTGTTGTTTCGTCTTTAGAAATTAATTTATCTATAGCGTCTGCATCTACACGAGCAAAAGTAATGTTCTCTTTAGTGCTTTCTAATTTCTGCATTAAATGCGAGATAATGGGAGAGTCTAATAATAACACTTCGTAACCTTTAGCTTTTGCAGCTTCAATGTACGTGTGTTGTGCATCTTGATCGCTAGTATAAAGAATTACCATTTTACCATCCTTGTCTGTCTGGTTGGCTTTAATAGTGTTTTCTAATTCTTCGTAAGTATAATACTTATTGTCTACTGTTGGGTATAAAGTAAAGGCATCTGCTTTTTCAAAGAATTTGTCTTCAGAAAGCATACCATATTCTATAACAACTTTAATATCATTCCATTTTGCTTCAAAATCTTCACGGTTACTGTTAAATAATGACTTTAATTTATCTGCAACTTTACGTGTAATGTAAGATGAAATCTTTTTTACTGCGCCATCTGCTTGTAAATATGAACGCGAAACGTTTAATGGAATATCTGGAGAATCGATTACACCACGTAACATGGTTAAAAATTCTGGTACAATACCTTCTACATTATCGGTTACAAACACTTGGTTTTGGTATAACTGGATCTTATCCTTTTGCATGCTCATGTCTTGAGTCATCTTTGGGAAATATAAAATTCCTGTTAGGTTAAACGGATAATCTACATTTAAATGAATGTGGAATAATGGATCTTCAAATTGAGAAGGATATAACTCGCGATAAAAACTCTTGTAGTTATCATCTTCTAATTCTGTTGGTTGTTTTGTCCAAGCAGGATTAGGATTGTTAATAATATTGTCTACAGAAATTTTTTGTTGAGGCTCTGTTGTTTCTTTGCCTTCAGCATCTTTTGTAGTTGCTGGTGTATGCTCTGGATCGTTAACTTCTTTAGTTCCAAATTTAATTGGAATAGGCATAAACTTATTATACTTAGATAATAATGAACCAATACGTGCTTCTTCTAAAAACTCTGTAGAGTCTTCTGCAATATGAAGAATTATTTCTGTACCTCTTGTTGTTTTGTCTGCTTCAACTAAAGTAAATTCTGGAGAACCATCGCAAGTCCAATGTGCAGCTATTGTGTCTTCTTTATGAGATTTAGTAATGATTTCTACTTTTTCGGCAACCATAAATGCAGAATAGAAACCAAGACCAAAATGACCAATAATTCCAGAATCTTTTGCTGAGTCTTTATATTGATCTAAAAATTCTTCGGCACCAGAAAATGCAATTTGGTTAATGTATTTTTCAACCTCTTCGGCTGTCATCCCTAAACCTTGATCGATAATGTGAAGTTTTTTACCTTCTTTGTCAATTTTAATCTCGATTACAGGATTTCCGTATTCAGATTTAGATTCTCCAATACTTGCTAAATGCTTTAACTTTAAAGTTGCATCTGTACCATTACTTATAAGTTCACGTAAAAATATTTCGTGATCACTGTACAAGAATTTTTTAATTAACGGGAAAATGTTTTCTACCGAAACATTAATATTTCCTTTTGCCATTGTTGTTTTTTTTATGCTGTCACTTCGAGTGCTTTGAGTTAGCGAAAAGTGTATCGAGAAGTTCTCGATACTTCAGCTAAAGCATCAACTCGAACTGACGAGTTTTATTATTAATTTCTTCTATAAATTACTTGACAACAAAAATGCCAATTGATTAAAAGTGACAAAGTGTCAAAACAGATTGCTATGCACGCATAACTAAATAAAGTTAAATGCTAGATTGTTTGTTTTGTAAACGTTTAAATTTGTTTTAGAAATTACAGTTATTAACAGTAATAAAATAGATTCTCTATTCAACAGAATAAAAGCAACGCATTTTTATGTACAATTCAAAAATAATAGGACTTGGTAAGTATGTGCCAGATAATGTAGTAACCAATGAAGATTTGTCTAAATTCATGGATACAAATGATGAATGGATTACAGAGCGTACAGGTATAAAAGAGCGTCGTTGGGTAAAAGAAGGTTCTGGAGACACAACAGCAACAATGGGAGTAAAAGCTGCCAAACAAGCGATTGAGCGTTCTGGAATTGATAAAGATGATATCGATTTTATAATTTTTGCCACCTTAAGTCCAGATATGTATTTTCCTGGACCAGGCGTGCAAGTACAGCACGCTTTAGACATTAAAACAGTTGGAGCACTAGATGTGCGTAACCAATGTTCTGGTTTTGTCTATGCTATTTCTGTGGCAGATAATTTTATTAAAACTGGTATGTATAAAAACATATTAGTTATTGGTAGCGAATTACATTCTCGTGGATTAGATAAAACAACAAGAGGAAGAGGTGTTACAGTAATTTTTGGTGATGGAGCAGGAGCAGCAATACTAACAAGAGAAGAAGATACTACAAAAGGCATTTTGTCTACACATTTACATTCGCAAGGAGAACATGCAGAAGAGCTTGTTTTAGTTGCACCAGGAATGGGAAAACGTTGGGTAAATGATATTATAGCAGAAAACGATCCTAATGACGAAAGTTACTTTCCACACATGAATGGACAGTTTGTATTTAAAAATGCAGTGGTTCGTTTTAGTGAGGTGATTATGGAAGGTTTAGCAAAAAACAATCTTGATAAAGAAGCTATAGATCTATTAATTCCACATCAAGCAAATTTACGTATAGCACAATTTATTCAAAGAAAATTTGGATTAAGCGACGACCAAGTATTTAATAATATTCAAAAATACGGAAACACCACTGCAGCATCTATACCAATTGCTTTAACTGAAGCTTGGGAACAAGGAAAAATAAAAGAAGGCGACAACGTTGTGTTAGCCGCTTTTGGTAGTGGCTTTACTTGGGGAAGTGTAATTATTAAATGGTAATAATTACTTCTAAAAAAAGGAATCTTATCATTAGAAATAGAAATTTCAATAAATAGGTCTGACATTCCGTACTTGATACGGAATCCATTATAAAAAATAGATTCTGCGTCGTAGAGCAGAATGACAAAATAGAATGAATTAAAAAAAACTTAATGTATTTGCGAATTTTAAAGTGGAAGACTAATTTAAATTTATTATTCGTTTTGCTAGGTTGTATTATACTTAAGATGTGTGTGTTTATTTTATTGCGACAAAAACTTCACTTTAACAAACATAGTTTAACATTTTAATATAATTTTAAATTAAAAATCCCAATGCGTCAACATTGAGATTTCTTGCTATAAATCATATAAACTTAAGGTGTTTACGAACGCTTTAATAGAAGACTAATTCAATTTAATTTATTCGTTAACTGTGTTTTGTTTTTAAGTAGACGACTAGAATGTATTTTTATTACATTGATAATCAGTATTTAACATGTTTTTAACATTGTGTGTGTCATTTTTGTCTACAAAAAAACCTGAAACATGAGTTTCAGGTTTTCATCGCTATTAATCAATTCTATACCGATTTAATAAAATCTGTTCAAAAAAATAATTGTTGCAAGTGTAGATATAATTTTATTAGGATTTTTAATAAAAACTAGATTTTATAATGAGACAAATAATAAAATTTAAAAACCCAAAACTGATCAAGTTTTGGGTTTTTTTATATAATAGCCATACAAACACTAACCATTAATTTTTTGTATTGCTATTAAATATGTAAGCTTACATTATACAGACGACTTATATTTGTAGTAGTTACAGTAAAAAATAATAATATTATTTATATGAGTAAAAAAACACTAGTATTTGGAGCTTCTACAAAACCACAACGCTACTCTAATATGGCAGTTAGAAAGCTAGCAAATTACAATCATGAAACTGTAGCATTTGGCTTGCGTGAAAGTGTGGAATATGGTGTTGTTATAGATACAGTGCTAAAACCATATAAAAATTTAGATACAGTTACTTTATACTTAAACCCTAAAAGGCAGGAACAGTATTATGATTACATTGTATCCTTAAATCCTAAACGTGTTATTTTTAATCCAGGAACAGAGAATCCTGAGTTTTATAATATATTAAAAGAAAATAATATTGATTTTGAAATTGCTTGTACGCTAGTTTTATTGTCTACGGATCAATATTAAACCTATAAAGGTTAGAAGTCCATTAATAATTAAGATCTCGAAACCAACCACATAAAAATTAAGTTTCGCATATTCTTCAGCGCACTTCCATAAACTAGTAGTGCATTCTAGTTTTGAATCTTCCAAGAAGTAAGCATAAATTTGTGAGCTATAATTAATTAAGATTGAAAGTAAAACCGAACTAATAGCAACTA
Source organism: Lacinutrix sp. (assembly GCF_023299985.1). GTDB lineage: Bacteria > Bacteroidota > Bacteroidia > Flavobacteriales > Flavobacteriaceae > Lacinutrix. Next base: position 9,826 of record NZ_JALZVX010000067.1, read on the forward strand.
TTGGAACTAATTTATCTTTTACTTTCCATTTAGTAAATAATCCAAAAGCATACAATCCTAATAAAGGACCATACGTATATCCAGCAAATTTAAAAAGTTTTGAAATTACACTTGCGTCTTTAATAAGATATTTAAAAGCAACAATAACTAGTATTAAAACTAAAGAAATTATTACATGTATGCGCTTTCTAATTTGTACTTGTTTTTCAGGAGTATGTTTCTTTTCAATATCTAAAATATCAATACTAAAAGAAGTCGTTAAAGAGGTTAAAGCAGAATCAGCACTACTGTAAGCAGCAGCAATTAAGCCTAATAAGAAAAAGGCAAATACACCAACACTTAAATGGTTTTTTGCTAGAATAGGAAATAGGTCATCTTTGTGAGCATCAATTCCGTTTTGTTGTGCATAAACTGTCAGTAATAAACCAAGACTTAAAAAAATAAAGTTAACAATAGTTAGCACAATGGTAAACCAAAACATGTTTTTTTGTGCGTCTTTTAATGTTTTACAAGTTAAGTTTTTTTGCATCATATCTTGATCTAAACCTGTCATAACTATTGCTATAAAAGCACCAGAAAGAAATTGTTTCCAAAAGTAGTTTCCAGATTTAAAATCATCAAAAAAGAAAGTTTTACTTAAATCACTATCTAATACAAATCCTAAAACATTACTTCCATTTAAACCTAATGCATCACTAACAAAATAAATTGCGACACCAACTGCAATAAGCATAAATAGGGTTTGTAAAGTGTCTGTCCATACAATTGTTTTTATTCCAGATTTAAACGTGTATAACCAAATTAGAAGTACAGTAATAGTAACGGTTTGCCAAAACGCTACACCAAGTTCATCAAATAAAATAATTTGTAAAACATTAGCAACTAAAAACAATCTAAAACTTGCTCCAATTACTCTAGAAATTAAGAAAAAGGAAGCGCCAGTTTTATAAGAGTAATTTCCAAAACGGTCTTCTAAATAAGTGTAAATAGAAGTTAAATTAAGTTTATAATATAAAGGAAGTAAAACGGTTCCAATTACTAAGTAACCTACAATATATCCTAAAACTACTTGCATATAACTAAACTGGGAAGTTTCAATCCAACCAGGAACAGAAATAAAAGTCACGCCAGAAAGCGAGGCACCAATCATTCCAAAAGCAACAATATACCATGGAGATTGTTTATTTCCTTTAAAAAAGGCATCGTTTCCAGAAGCCTTTCCAGTGAAATATGAAATTAAAATAAGCACACCAAAATAGCCAGCGATTAGTAATATTATTTGTGTTGCAGTCATGTCAATAGTTTTCTAGAGTCCAAAATACAAATAAGTTAAAAGTTACAAGTATTTAAAGTTAGAAAAAGAACTTAAAAGTATTTAAACTTTGAAAGTATTTAAAGTTATTATCGCATTCTTTGTGAATCTCAGTGTAACATGATTTGCAGATTTTAGATGACAAATAAATTCGTGAATCCGCGGCAAAAGCACTAATTTAGCAACTATGGAATTCTCTTCAAAACTTCTTGAAAATGCCGTTAACGAAATTTCGCAATTACCAGGTATTGGTAAGCGTACAGCTTTACGTTTGGCATTGCATTTACTAAAACAACCAAAAGAGCAAACCGCTAATTTGTCTCAGGCGCTGTCTAATATGCGAGAAGATTTAAAATTTTGTAAATCGTGCTATAATATTAGTGATGTAGATTTATGTGAAATCTGTGCAAACCCATTGCGTAAAGACGATGTTATTTGTGTGGTTGAAGACATTCGTGATGTTATGGCAATAGAGAATACAGCGTCTCACAAAGGTTTGTATCACGTTTTAGGTGGAAAAATAAACCCTATAGAAGGTATTGGACCTCACGATTTAAACATTGTTAGTTTAGTAGAAAAAGTAAAAACAGGAAACATTAAAGAGCTTATTTTTGCTTTAAGTCCAACAATGGAAGGTGATACTACTAATTTTTATATATTTAAACAATTACATGGATTAGAAATTGAAACATCAACCATTGCCAGAGGAATATCAGTTGGAGATGAATTAGAGTATGCAGATGAAATTACGCTTGGTCGCAGTATTTTAAACCGTGTTCCATTTGAAGCCTCATTAAAAAATTAACCGCTTTTGCAACTCTCTATCATTATATTAAACTACAATGTGCACTACTTTTTAGAGTTGTGTTTGCAAAGCGTAGAAGCTGCTATTAAAGGTTTAGATGCTGAAATTATTGTAGTAGATAACAACTCTCAAGATGATAGTTGTGAGATGGTTAAAACAAAATTTCCGAATGTAAAACTCATTGAAAACAAAGAAAATTTAGGCTTTTCAAAAGGTAATAATATTGGCGTAAAACAAGCCATAGGTGAATACCTTTGTGTATTAAATCCAGATACAGTTGTAGCTGAAAATACGTTTAAAACACTTTTAGTTTTCGCCGAAAAACAAAACAATCTTGGTATTGTAGGTTGTAAATTAATAGATGGAAATGGTAATTATTTACCAGAAAGTAAGCGTAATGTTCCAATAACTAAAATTGCCATTAATAAAGCTTTAGGGAATTCTAAGTACTATTATGCAAACCATTTAAAAGAAAATGAAATAGGCAAAACAGACGTTTTTGTTGGTGCTTTTATGTTACTAAAACGTGGTGTTTACAACCATGTTAATGGATTTGATGAGGATTACTTTATGTATGGTGAAGACATAGATTTGAGTTATAAAATTAAAAAAGCAGGCTTCCAAAGTTTCTATTATGGAGAAGCTACAGTTATACATTATAAAGGAGAAAG
>NZ_JALZVX010000068.1 GCF_023299985.1 Lacinutrix sp.
TCTAAAGTTGTTTTAACAGTTGTTTGCTTTAATGCTCCAGCAATATGGAAGGTTGCATTTTCTGGTGAAAGCATGCTGTAATAGTCTTTTAAATCTTGAAGTGTTATATTTTTAGTAGATTCTTGCGTACCAGAACTTGGAATTGAAAATATATGATTATCTCCATAAATTAACCTATTGTAAGCCATTGAAGCAATACTGTTAGGATTTGCCTCTCTGCCTTTTAGGCTTGTTTCTAAAGCTTTTTTAAGTCTTTTAAATTCGTTTTCATCCCAACGTGGCTCTAAAATTATTTCTTTAACTAAAGCAATTGTAGCATCGAAATTTTTAGCCAAACAAGATCCTGTAATATGGAAATCTTCATTTGCAGAAAACGTATTAATATTTGCACCTAACAAACCTATAGCCTCCTCTAAATCTGCAGGTGTTTTAGTAACTGTACCTTCCATCATTAAATCACTTAACAAATTTGCTACACCAGATTTTTCCATAGGATCTAGCAAATGACCTCCAGGAATTGTAATATCGAATTGCACTAATGGTACTTCATTATTTTCAATACCATAAATAGACATGCCATTATTTAATTTTTCTGTCCAAACTGTAGGCGATTTAAATAAAGGTAATTTACCGTAAGCAGGCTCGCTTCTATCGTGTTTAGATGGTGTTTTATCGTAAACTGCTTCAGCGCCTTGGCTTACTTCTTCGTTTGCAACATCTTTTTTAACCTCTTCAATCCAAACGGTTGCTTGCAAAGATTCTGCTACTGCTAAATCTAAACTCCCTTTTGGCACAACACTAGTCATTACATAATTTTTATCTTTTACATACTTATTATAAACGCGCATAACATCCTCTGCAGTTACAGCATTTGTTAGTTTTGCTGTTTGTGTAATATAACTTGGGTCTCCTTTATACTCATTATCTTCAACCAACTGGAAAGCTTTGTTTAAAACCGTGCTAATACCTCTAAATAAGTTTGTTTCTAGCTCTGCTTTAATTCTTTTTAAATCGTTTTCATTGACACCTTCAGTTTCAAAACGTAATAATCCTTCATCTATAGCAGACTTTACATTATCCAAATCTATTCCTGCATTAGCTCGAACTCTAAAAATAAATTCACCAGCTAATTCGCTACTTCTCTGGAAGGTACCAATGCCTGGTGCTAATTTTTGTTCTTCAACTATAGTTTTGTAAAGTGGTGCTTTTTTACTTCCGCTTAATAACTGGCCTAAAATTTCTAAAGCATATTTATCTTTATTATATTCTTCTACACTTGGAAAAGTGATTCGTAATTCTGGTAATTTAGCAAAACCGTCTTCAAAATATAGAGACTTTGTTTTCTCAAGAGTAACAGGCATTGGCTTTAAAATTTCAACTTCTGGTCCACTTGGTATCTCTCCAAACCATTTTTTAACTAATGTTTTGGTTTCTGCAATATCAATATCTCCAGCAATAACTAAAGAGGCATTGCTTGCACCATAATATTTTTTGTAAAATTCTTTAACATCGTCTATAGTTGCAGCTTGTAAGTCTGGTAAAGCTCCAATTACTGTCCAATTATAAGGATGTGTTTCTGGATATAAATTTTTACGCTTAATTTCGTCTGTATAACCATAAGCAGCATTATCTACACGTTGGCGTTTTTCGTTTTTAACCACTTGCTTTTCACGCTCTAAAGCTTCTTTTGTTACGGTATTAATCATGTATCCAAAACGGTCTGAATCTATCCATAATATTTTCTCAAAAGCATCTTTTGGTACCACTTCATAATACACCGTATAATCGTTAGAAGTTCCACCATTCCTACTTCCTCCCCATTCAGGTATCATTTTTCTATTAGCACCAACAGGTACGTTTTCACTATCGTTAAAACTCATGTGTTCAAAAAAGTGAGCAAATCCTGTGCGTCCAGGTTTTTCTCTATTAGAACCAACATGCATCATGGTTGCAACTGCTACAATAGGATCGCTATGATCTTCATGTAAAATAACTTCAAGTCCATTTTCTAGTGTAAATTTTTCGTAATCAATTTTAAATTCTTTTGTACTTGACGTTGAATCTGTTTTTTTAGTTTCTGAACATTGAGTAAACAATATTAAAACACCTATTAATAGAGTAATTTTTAGTAAACGCATGGTTTTTATAAATTAATTAATTCTTAAAGATAAATATTATTAATATGTGAATGATTCAAATACGCTTTTATTAACTTTGTTTTAATATTTACAATTAAATAAATTATGCTTAAAGCTTTTAGAATTATTGCCTTTTTAGAAGGTGTTTCATATATATTATTAATGGCAGCCTCGATTTACAAGAAGGTAAATGGAAACGAAACTTTTGTTAAACTCTTAGGTATGCCGCACGGATTACTATTTGTAGCTTATATTGCTTTTGTAATTTACTTACGCACTACTTACAAATGGAATAGTAAAACTTTTATTATTATTTTATTAGGCTCTTTAATACCATTTGGAACTTTTTATGTGGATTATAAATATTTAAAACCTTTGGCTTAGTTGTTTATTTCCTGTTAACAACTTAGTTTACTTACTAATTTAAACGTTAATAAATATTGTAATATAGCAACATTAATTAATAAATTTATGTCCTATTTTTCTCGTTTAGCTATTGTATTAGTCTGTTTTTTATTATTACAATGTGAGCAATTTTCTAAAACTGAAGGTGCCGAATTAGATTCTATTCCTGTTAATAATAACACTAAAAATTTAGATAAAGCTGAAGGACAATTTGTAATTGAAGGCACTTCTTTCTCTGAAGACAAAACATACATTTATCTATTTAAAGCTGAAGATGATACTTTTGATTTAGTAGATTCTGCAATGGTTAAAAGCACAAAGTTTCAATTTAAAGGTTTAGCTGAAACACCTTCAATATATCGTGTATCGGAAATAAGAAATAAGAATAAAGGTTTTTCTTTTTTAGTAGATGCTTCTAAAATTAATGTGTTTATTAATAAGCGTGTCGATTTTTCTACTGCTAACTCTACTTCTACTATTCAAAAAGAATATTTAGACTACACTTCAAAAATGACTGCTTTTAAAGATAAAGGCATGGCTTTATATTATGGTTTAAGAGGAAATTTTTCTACAGAAAATATTAAGAAATTAAAACAAGACCGTTTAGTACTATTTACAGAGCAAAATAATTTTATTGAGACTTATATTAAAGAACATTCTAACTCTTTTATTGCTGCATTATTGGTTAAACAAAATGCTAATACCTACAATGCAAAAACATTAAGAAGCTTATACAATGGCTTATCTAAAGATATTAAAGGTTTAGATTTTTCTAAATCTTTAGATTCGTTAATAATTATAAAAGAAACTAAAGTTAAAGAGCGTTTACCTGTAGTTACTATAAAAAAAGTTAAAGAAAAAATTGAAGAAAATAGCACAGGAGAATACAGACCAAAAGCATACAAGATAAGTGGTAATAATCAATATGGCGAAAAAATGTCTTTATCCTCTATGCCTAAAGGAAAAGTGATTTTAGTCGATTTTTGGGCGAGCTGGTGTGCACCATGTCGTGCAACAAATCCTACTTTGGTTGCACTACATAAAAAATATAAAAGCCAAGGCTTCGAAATTTTAAGTGTTAGCGAAGATAAAGGCGAAGCCGAATGGTTAAATGCCATTGCCATTGATGGTTTAACTTGGGATTACCACGTTATTGATAAAAATAAAGGAATTGCTTTTCGTTATGGTGTAGAGTCTATACCTTTTGCATTGTTAATAGATAAACAAGGCAATATTGCAAGCGATAAAATTTCTGGTCGTGCTTTAGAATCTAGAATTAAAGAGCTTTTAGCTGAATAGATTATTCTTTCAACCTATCTTTTATATATTCAATTTTTGTTTTTCCGTGTGGTTTTGGTTTACCATCTTCTCCAAGGTTTACCATAATAATGTCTTCTACTGTTATAATTGTTTCTCTTGTCATCATGTTTCGAACTTCGCATTTTAGAGTTAAAGACGATTTTCCAAACTTTTTAACTTCCATTCCTATTTCAACAATATCACCTTTTACAGCTTTACTATTAAAATTAATTTCACTCATATACTTTGTTACAATCTTAGAGTTATTAAGCTGTACAACTGTATAAAGCGCAGCCTCCTCATCTATCCATGCTAATAAACGTCCGCCAAATAAAGTACCATTTGGATTTAAATCTTCGGGTTTTACCCATTTTCTTGTGTGAAATCTCATAATTTAAAATAAGTTTTGTTGTGGATTATTATCTTCATTAGGGATTTTTAAATTATAACCTAATTCAATATTTAATTTTTTAGTAAAATAAGCAGAAAGCAAAGGCGATTCTTTTTCAATATTTTGATGAATAAAAAAATCTATTTCTTTTATGCCTTGTGACTTCCATTCTTTTATGCGTTCTATCCAATCATCTAATCTAGAATAATCACTTGGATGGTTTGAACCAACATAACGCACAAAAGCAGTACTATTAGTTAAACGCATATGCATAATATCTCGACGTCCTGCTGTATCTACTATAATATTTGAAATATTATTGCTTTCTAATAAATTGTATAATTCATTTGCAACTGCTTCATCATTATACCAATTGGTGTGCCTAAATTCAATGGCTAACGGAATCTCTTTTGGCCAATTTTCAACAAAATCGATAATGCGATTAAAGTCTTTAGGTGAAAAATTAGAATGCATTTGAAGAAATATAGTGCCTAGTTTTTCTTTTAAATTAATAGCAGAATACAGGAAGTTTTCAACGACTTCTTTAGTTTCTTGTAAGCGTTTCCAATGGCTAATTTCTTGATTTAATTTTGGGAAAAACTTAAAATTTGGTGGTGTTTTATCATACCATTTCTCAAATTGCTCAAGCGGAAAAATACGATAGAATGTTGCGTTTAATTCTATGGCATTAAATTGAGATGAATAATAAGCCAATTCATCTTTTGTTCCTCTTGGATAAAAACCTTTTAAGTCTGCTCTATTCCATTTTGCACAGCCAACATAAATCTCTGGTATATTATCGTCTTTAACCAAATTTAGTACACGTTTAGTGTCTTTATGGTCTTTTGGCAATGTAAAGTCTATTAATTCTGGATTAGGAACGCTTCCAAATTTCATTTGTAATTAATTTAAGTTAAAGGTAATTGTTGATAAGAAGGTTAACAAGAAATTTCAATATGAAATCATTATACCTTCATAATTAATATTTTTATAAAAACTTAGTTTCATGACAACAAGAGATCAAGCGTTATTAGCTATTAGACCAGTAATTACTTCTATTAAAATAAGCGATAACATGAGTAAGGAAGAGCGTTTTCAAAACATTACTTTGCGACCTGTTATTAAACTTCAAAATGATTTACTTGTAGAAGTTTTTAGACACTATATTTCTAAGCACAAAAATGTATTTTATGAGTTAACTTTAGAAAGAAGACTGCACTATATTGATAATGCAATACATAAAGATATTAAGTTTAGAAATGCATTAAAAGGTATTATAATTGGTCAGTTTTCTACAGATGAATACTTACTTTACATCGAAAACTCTTCAGCTTTAAATAAGCGTATGATGACTATTACAATACAACGTTTACAAAGTAGTATTCAACTATTTGAAAAACCTAAAACACTAGTAGCTGTCTAATTTTAAAGTAGCGAAACGCCGTTTAAATCTGTAGTTAATACATCGCTCATATAATCAAAATATGGACGTATCTCTTTAAAATTGTCACTAACCATTTTTGCAAAATCTAGCGATTGTACTTCTTTATCTGTAAAACTGATAGAAAAAATGTATTGTTTTTTACGTATTAAATCTATAGCTGGATGCTCTTTATCAAAGCCTTTTGGAGATGTTTTAAGTTCTTCACCTTCTAAGTTTCCCCAAACAGATTTAAATTTCTTATCATCCAAGATAGCTCTCATTTCGCTATCATCCATTTCAATTTCTTTTCTTATTCTAAGTAAATCGTCTTTTTCAGGGTTCCAGAAACCTGCAGCCATAAAGTTGTTACCAGGTTGAATTTGTAAATAACAACCACCTCTTAATTGCGGTTTTGTGCGATGAAAACCACCACCAAAATTATTTTTATAAGGTAATTTGTTTTTAGAAAACCGAATATCTCTATAGATTCTAAAAATTTTCATTTTATCGAACTGGTCGTGTGTTTGCATTTCTGCGTAAACTTTTTCGAATAGTAGTTTAATTTCTTTTAAGGCAATTTCATATTCCTTTTTGTTGTCTGCAAACCACTCTCTATTGTTGTTTTTTTCTAATTTTTTAAGAAAATCTAAAGTCAGTTTAATACTCATAGTGCTCTATTTACTTTTTAAAAATACAAAAGCCCAGAAAGAACTGAAACTTTTAATTTAAACTAATTGTTATTCGAATTGAAGACTCTTGAGTATCAATCCTGAAGCTGGAGCAATATACTCCATTCTTATAGTGTTTTCCGGGATTAAAGTGTCTTCAATATCTTTTATGGTAAGTTTACCTTTTCCTAAATCTATTAAAGTTCCCATCATTAATCTAATTTGATTTCTCATAAAGCCTTTACCACGAACTCTTAATAAATAGGTTTTCTTCGGAAAAAAACTAGCCGTATAAATAGTGTTCTCTACAATTTCACAAGTTAAGGTCTTACGTGTGTAAATGCCGCTATTTGATGGTTTATAACAATACGTTTTTAAATAATGTTCTCCTTCAAAAAGCTTTGCACCTTGCTTCATCAATTCAATATCCAAATCATCAAGTATCGTTGTTAATATTGGTGCGCAAAATGGATGAAACTTATCTCCACAAGCAAATAAATACAAGTATTCTTTGATTTTTGAACTTTGAATAATATTGAATTTAGCATCGACCTCTTTGATAGTTAAAGCTCTAATATCTTGAGGTAAATTTCTATTAAAAAGCTCTAAAAACGCATCAAAATCTTCAATAGGCTCATGTAAAAACAATTCTACAGCTGTTTCTTCGGCAGATACCATTGCATCTGTTCTTCCAGACGCCAAGCTTTTAAAATACTTATCTTCCATTATAAAATTTAGCGTGCGATCCACCATTAAATGTAGTGTTTTTACATTAGGCTGTTTTTGCCAACCGTGAAAACGATAGCCTAAATATTGAATTTTAATAAGGTAAAAGTATTTTTTATTGAATGGATCCATAGAAGCAGCAAGTAAGCCATTTTACTAGATATGGCAAAATTTTAATATTACTTTTCTCTACTTTTTAAAACTGAAACAACATCATTAATTTTAAAGCCTTTAGCTTGTAATAACATTAAATAATGAAATAATA
>NZ_JALZVX010000069.1 GCF_023299985.1 Lacinutrix sp.
TTTGGCAAGTGCATCTGCATTAGATATTTGGCCATTAACCAACCCATCTGTATCAATACCTTGAGCAATAAGTTCAGTTTCGAAATTAAGGTCTGGAATTGATACTTGAGCTATAGTTGGAAGTGTTATTAATAATAGTAGGTAGGTAATTTTTTTCATTGAGATTTTTTTAGCAAAAATACTACTAAATTTTAATTAACCTAAGTTTGTATTACGATACTACGTCAATATTTATGATTACAGTGCTTTTTTACGAATAAAAATATAAAAGTAAATAATTGTATTTGATAGTATTAAATTAAGCCTCTATTATAAACTTAGATTGAATGTTCTCGTTCTTTCCATCTTGATACTTTGTCATACTAAACCATTGGTGTATGGCATAACTTCCAGTTTCACCTAGCTTATTAACAGCAATATAACCCACTTGAAAATTTTTAAAATCGCTATTTGGTTTGTCTACAATGCGTTTAATAGCCTCTTCGCAAGCTTCCTGAGGCGTTTTACCTTGTCGCATGAGCTCTACAACTAAAAAGCTACCAACTGTTTTTACAACTTCTTCTCCTAATCCGGTTGCTACGCAACCTCCAATTTCATTATCAATAAATAATCCAGAGCCAATTATTGGGCTATCACCAACACGACCAGCCATTTTGTAGGCCAAACCGCTTGTAGTACATGCTCCAGAAATAGTACCATTTTTGTCTATTGCTAGCATTCCAATAGTATCATGATTTTCTATGTTGATAATAGGCTTGTATTTTGAAGTTGTTTTCCATTTTTTCCAAGCTTTTTTTGAAGCTTTGGTTAATAAGTTTTCTTTTTTATAGCCTAATTGATAAGCGTATTTTTCTGCACCTTTTCCAGACAACATTACATGAGGTGTGTTTTCCATAACATTTCTAGCAATAGAAACTGCATGTGTAATATTTTGAAGATGAACCACAGAACCACAATTACCATTTTTATCCATAATGCAAGCATCGAGTGTTACATTACCGTCGCGATCTGGTAAGCCACCTTTGCCAACTGATTGGTTTTTAACATCAGCTTCTTCAATTTTACAACCAGCTTCAACAGCGTCTATAGCATTGCCACCTTTTTTAAGGATTTTATAGGCTTCGGCAGTAGCATTAGGTACATTCCAAGTTGCTATTACTATTGGGAGTGATGTAACTTGTTTTGTTACACTTTTATGGTTTTCACTTTTAGTATTCTTTGTACAAGCCACTAGAGTGCTTCCTACTGCTAAACCAGCTGTAGATAGTGTTGCGTTTTTTAAGAATTTTCTTCTGTTCATTAAAAAAATTTTAAATTTTTGTTCCCATGAAAATGAAAATATAATTTTTAATATGCTATACCTTGTTTATCTAAAACAGTCTTTGTTCTAAAGGCATAAAACAGTAAGTAAACAAAACAGATTACCGCAATCCAATACGATGACTGTATATTAAAGACATCTGCTAATTTTCCTTGTAAAGGTGGAATAATAGCTCCACCAAGGATCATCATTACTAAAAAGGCAGAACCTTGAGATGTATACTTGCCTAAACCAGCTATACTTAAAGTGAAAATACATGGCCACATAATAGAACAAAATAGTCCTCCAGATAAAAAGGCAAATAGCGCAATGTTTCCAGAAGTAAATAAACCAATTAACATTGCAATTACTCCTAATAACGCAAATATTTTTAATATTTTTACTGGATTGTCTTTAGCTAAAAAGAAACCTCCAATTTGTACTGCAACACAAATACCGAAAAATAATATTTCGTTAGTAGAAAATACTTTTCCAGCAATACCATTTAATAATAAGATAACTCCAAAGGCAACGTAAGGCACAATAATTAGTAGTAGTTTTTTTAAACCTTTACTTGGACTAAAAACAGTAATAGCTCCAACCCAACGACCAATCATTAATCCTCCCCAATAAAGTGAAATAAATGGTGCAATTCCTGCATCGTTAAGTACTGGTAATCCTAACGGATTTGTATTAGTAACTTTATCTGTAACTTGTTTTAGTAACTCTCCTAAATTACTGCCTATTGTTACTTCAACACCAACATAGGTGAAGATGGCTAACATGCCTAAAACCAGTTGCGGATATTTCATTGCTCCCCATCCTTTAGCTTCTTTAGAGGCACTTGTATTAGCTATTAATATAGTTGCAATTACGGCTATAAGCGCAACGAATAATAAAATTAATCGTGTGCTTTCTAGACTTTCTGTTGTTACTGTATCTCCAGAATAAGTGCTAAAAATATACCCAAAACAAACCATGATTATTAGGGTTAAAACTATTAATAAGTTTCGTGCTTTGTTTGCAGGTTCAAAAACTGTTTCAGACTTTAAAGCTGGTAGTTTTTTAGAAAAATAAAACAGTGCAGCTGCTAATAAAAATAATACACCAACACCTAAATATAGTAATTGTACTGTGCTTAATGTGATTTCATTATTTTTAATCATTTTCACTAATTCTTCTGGACTTACAGATGAGGTTCCAAAAATAATTAAAGCAACAACTATAGGTCCTATTGTGGTGCCTAAAGAATTAATTCCACCTGCTAAATTTAAACGATGCGAACCAGTTTCTGGATCGCCAAGTGCAATAGCAAAAGGATTGGCTGTTGTTTGTTGTAAAGAGAAACCTAAACCAACTATAAATAAGGCAATTAACACAAAATAAAACACACTTGTCTGTCCTTGTAAAGCTCCTGCTGTTGCTGGATACATAATAAAAGCACCAATTGCAGAAAGTAATAGGCCATAAATAATTCCTTTTTTATAACCCCAAGAATTGATAATGTCTTTTTTAATGGAACTCGATATAATAAAAAGTGAAAGTGCACCAATAAAATAAGCGCCATAAAACGCAAATTCTACTAGTTGCGATTGAAACTGGTCGATTTCAAAATAGGTTTTACAAAAAGGAATAAAGACACTGTTTGATGCAGCTATAAATCCCCAAAAAAAGAATACTGTTACTAATGTGGTTAATGCAGATTTGTTGTTTTGGTCTTTCATTTGTTAGTTTTTTTTAAATGTAATTAAAATATCTTCTTTAATTAGTATTTTACAAAGTAGGTATGCTTTTTGTTTAATTATTTTATAATAATCTCGTCTGTAAATAACCAACTTCTACCATCGTGTTTATAGCCTAAATGCCATTTTGGAAGTTTACCTAATTTTTTGCCAACTATTTTAATATATCGTACTTCTCCAAGTTTAGAAGTTGTAACAGTTTTAATATTTACATCGTTATTTTCAATGGTGTTATTAAAAGATGTATTATAATTTTTTGTAAAAACGTTACCATCTGTAGAGGTGTAAAATGTAACTTCTGTAGGTAGAAAAATCCAACTGCGTTGGTCTTCTAAAAATGAAACCGATATATTATAAATCGTTTTTTTAGTCCCTAAATCTACAGTTGCGATTAAGTCCTTGTCAAAATAGCCTTGCCAAGTTCCTGTTCTAAAATCTTGAGTACCAGTTATTCCATCAATTAAAGCATTATCTCCTCCAGCATTGTATTGGTTTGAGTAGTTTGATTCTAATTTAATAGATAAATTAGGATCAATTTTGAAGAAATTAGTAGTGATTGTTTTACTCCTCTTTTCGTTTAATTCTGAATACACCTTTAATGCTTCAGCTTCACTAATAATGAATGGTTTTTCGTATTTTTTAAAGTTAGTACTGTTTTTAGCATAATAAATTGATGCACCTTTGGTATTACTTTGTAATTCAACTTCAGTTTTATCTTTAAAAGCTGTTTTGCCTTCAGAAATATAAGGAGGTGTAACAATTAGATGCTCTTCAATTTTAGTTACTGGCACTTCATTATCTTTTGTTCCCCAATCTGTAGCAATATCTTTCATTTTAAAATGAAGTGTTCCTCCATTTATTATATCTTGATGTTTAATAAAAGATTTATTATATGGTTTTCCATTTAAAGTAGTCGATTCTATGTAGATGTTTGACTCGCTTAAATTTTCGGTAGAAACAGTAAATGTTTTTCCGTTTTCTAAATTAAAAGTAGCTTTTTCTAATAAAGGCGTTCCAATAATATATTGGTTGCTTCCTGGTGTTACTGGATAAAAACCAATACTACTAAAAATGTACCACGCACTCATTTGTCCGCAATCCTCATTGCCAGATATACCATCTGGTGCATTGGTATAAAGTTCAGTTAAAATTTGATGTACTCTCTCTTGTGTTTTGTTTGGTTTATTTACGAAATTATATAAATAAGCCATGTGATGACTAGGTTCGTTGCCATGAGCATATTGCCCAATTAAACCAGTAATATCTACTTGATGGCGACCAGAGGTTTCATCTTTGGTAACAAATAATTTATCTAGATTAGCTTCTAATTTATTTTTTCCACCAAGTAAATTTGTGAAACCAGAAATGTCTTGAGGTACATAAAAACTGTATTGCCATGAATTAGCTTCGGTATAATTAAAGTTAACTTCGTATGGATCGAAAGGTGTAAACCAAGTGTTGCGAAAACGACCTCGCATAAATTGTGTTTTTGGATCGAAAACGTTTTTATAATATTGAGCTCTTTCTATATATTTTTTATAAATATTTTGTTTATTCATAGCTTTTGCCATTTGGGCAATCGTCCAATCATCATAAGCATACTCTAAAGTTTTAGAAACCGATTCACTTTCTTCTTCAACAGGAATAAATCCGAAATTTTTATAGCTTTTTAAGCCTAATTTATCTCGCGTGGCACTATGCAGCATGGCTTCCATAGCCTTATTTTCATCGAAACCGTTAATACCTTTTAAATAAGCATCTGCAATTACTGGAACTGCGTGATAACCAATCATGCAACCTGTATAATTGGCGCTTAAATCCCAAATTGGCATAATACCGCCTTCATCGTACTTTGCTAAAAAGGTGTTTACAAAGTCGTTAGTTTTGTCTTGTTCTATAATGGTATAAAGTGGATGCGCAGCACGATAGGTATCCCAAAGTGAGAATACTGTGTAATAATCGAAGCCTACAGATTTATGGATGTCCATATCCATACCTCGATATCTACCATCAACATCTTGATATAAATTTGGAGCTAAAGCAACATGATACATTGATGTGTAAAAATTGGTTTTGTAGTCTTTATTATTACTTTCAATAACTATTTTTTCTAGTTGCTTTTCCCAGAAATCTTGAGCCGTTTTTTTTACCTGTTTAAAAGATTGCTCTCCTATTTCTCCTTTTAAGTTTTTTCTTGCACCTTCTATATCAACAGCGCTAATGCCTACTTTTAAATAAACAGGCTCGTTATTTGGATTTTTAAATTTTAAAGCTATTTTTTGAGCGCCAGACATTCCTGTTTTTGGAGGTGATTGTAAAACATCACTAAAAGGATGCGATGTTTTAATAACAAAGTACAAACGTTGGTCTGTTGCCCAAGCTTTGGAAAAGCGATAACCAATAATTTCGGTTTCAGATATTCTATCAATTTTCGCATCTAAAACTTTATCACGATGCATTAAATCTACAATAGCAAACTGATTTTCGGCAGAAGGA
The DNA here is from genome assembly GCF_023299985.1 of Lacinutrix sp. Taxonomy (GTDB): domain Bacteria; phylum Bacteroidota; class Bacteroidia; order Flavobacteriales; family Flavobacteriaceae; genus Lacinutrix. Next base: position 5,539 of record NZ_JALZVX010000069.1, read on the forward strand.
AATGCATATTTATGAATACCACTACGCTTTGAAACAGTCAATTCTACATCAATATTTGTATCGTCTAAATGCACTTTGTAAAAACCAGGTTCTGCAATTTCATTGTTGTGAGAGAATTTAGATTTGTATCCTTTTTTACCATCTGCTCCATTATTAAAAATTTGCGTGTTTGTTGGCATTATTAAAATATCGCCATAATCGCTTACACCAGTTCCACTAAGGTGAGTGTGCGAAAAACCATAAATAGTATCGTCGCTGTAATGGTAGCCAGAACAGCCATCCCAACCATCTAAACGCGTATCTGGACTTAGCTGCATCATCCCAAAAGGCATGGTTGCACCAGGATACGTATGACCATGTCCACCTGTGCCAATAAACGGATTGGCATAACTAATTAGTGTGTTATCTTTTACTGCTACTTTAATTTTAGCTTTGTTTTTACAGTTGGTTAATAGAATAAATAAACTAAAAAAGAGTGTTATTTTAAGTCTCATTAAAAAAATAGATTGCTAGTTTAAAGGATCTAATATACTAAAATGAAATTCGCAAAACTGTTAAGCTTTTTTATAAAGCTATTGGTTATTCATTTTATACAAAGGCATTGCAACTTAAAGATTTAAAAATCAAAACGTTTAACAAATTAGTAAGATAAATCGGCTTTGCAATTAATATCTTTGCGCAAAAATTGACTCTATGTTGCGTTGGATTATTATTGCTTTAATTATTTTCGCTTTCGACTTTTATGCCTTTCAAACGGTTAAAACACTTACTAAAAGCTATTGGATTTATGCTATTTATTGGATAGTTAGTATTTGTGTGGTTGGTAATTTTATTTATTACTATTCTAACTTTTCTCGTGGAGAAAGCTTTACACATGGTCATGGTTATGCAGTCGCTTTTTTATTAGGGCTTTTTGCTCCAAAACTGATCCTTATACTTTTTATGTTTGGAGAAGACCTTGTGAGAATGGTGTTAAGTTTTATTAATAAAGTTGGTAAGTCTAATCCAGAAAATATTGCCTATTCTACTAGCAGACGTGGTTTTGTATCTAAAATTGCTTTAGGTATTGCTGCAATACCGTTTGCCTCTTTTATATACGGTATTTATCAAGGAAAATACAATTACAAAGTAATAAAACATGTTTTACATTTTGAAGATTTGCCAGAAGCTTTTGATGGTTACACCATTACTCAAATTAGTGATGTTCATTCAGGAAGTTTAGAGAATAAAGAGAAAATTTCTTACGGAATAGATTTAATAAACGAACAAAAGAGTGATGCTATTTTATTTACTGGTGACCTTGTAAATACTAAGGCTGAAGAAATGAACAGTTGGATTGATGTCTTTGGGAAATTAAAAGCTAAAGATGGAAAATTTGCTGTCATGGGAAACCATGATTATGGTTATTATGCCTACGGAAATGATAAGGCTTTAAATGAAGAAAATCAACGTCAGTTAGAAG
>NZ_JALZVX010000070.1 GCF_023299985.1 Lacinutrix sp.
TCATAAGTGTGTAAAATTTAAAGTTAATAAAATAAAAAAACTCAGGATTGAATTCAATCCTGAGTTTTTTGAAACTTACACAGTTTATGAGATAGTGCCGTTTTTTATGTCTGAAATTTTATAAACTATACTTTTTTAATCACATTAGTTACAATACCCCAAATTAAAAAATTATTATCCTCAGTAATATTTATAATAGGATAATTTGGGTTTTCTGGTTGTAACCAAACTTCGTCTTTAGTAACTCTTAACCGCTTAACTGTGAATTCTCCATCTAAAAAACAGACAGCAATTTTATTGTTTTCAGGTTCTAAGCTTCTATCAATTACAAGTAAATCGTTATCATCTAATCCTGCACCAATCATAGACTGCCCACTAACTCTAGCATAAAACGTAGCTTCTTTGTTTTTTACAAGCTCTTCGTCTAAAGATAAACGATCTTCTTTAAAATCCTCGGCTGGAGAAGGAAATCCTGCTGAAATTCCTGTATCGAAAAAATGTCCAGCAACTCCATCTATAGTTTCTGGCGTGTAGAAGGTTAAACTTCCTTGTTTGTGTGCTATCATAAAAACTTTTTTCTTATTAATTCATTTTCCAAATCATGACATTCTTAACTACAAAGAATAACGAACTATTTTACAGTTATTATATCATTAATATTTGTAGTATATCTTGGAGATAAACGCTCTTGACGCATTTTCCAAGTACGTTTTAAATCTTGACTCGCTAATTTAACGGTATTACTTCTAAATTTAGCATTTAAATAGTCTATGGATTGCATTAGTGGTTGGTGTTTTGGGTTTTGGGCATTGAATAAATCAAGCTGAAAACTATCTTCTGACACCAAACCTGTAACAACAACTCCTGCTCTTTTATATTTAATACCTTGCTTAAAGATAGACATAACTACGCTAACTGCACAACTACTTAGTATTAAACTTGAATTTGTTGGACAAGACAAAGTAATACTCCTACTTACACGATGCTGCTCTAAACCTGTTTTATGTCTATCGCTACTTAAGCTAACAATAATAACATGACAACTAGAACCTTGTTTTCGTAGTTTTTCTGCACAACTGGTAGCAAATGTAGAAACACGTTCTTTAATATTATCGATATCTGAATACGTATATTCGAAACTTCTAGTGGTTGCAATGGCTTTTTTTATAGTATCGTACTCCTCAAGTCGCAATGTTGGAAGACCTTCAAGGTCCCTTTTTAAACGAGACTCTATAACAGAAAAATTTTTTTTAACCCAAGCGTCTGGTAATTGTGTGAAATCGTAAGCAGTATTACAACCTTTAGACTTTAAACGCTTACTTAAACGTCGTCCTATTCCCCAAACTGCTTCAATTTTAATCCATTTTAAAGCTTTAATTCTTTTTTCTTCAGAATCTATAACATAAACACCTTTAGTTTGCTTTGGAAACTTTCTCGCTACTTTATTAGCCACTTTACAAAGTGCTTTTGTTGGTGCAATACCTACACAAGTTGGAATACCTGTCCATTTTAGAATACGTGTTCTTATTTGGCTTCCATAATTGTTTAAATTATAATTATCGAAGCCTTTAAACTCTAAAAAAGATTCATCTATACTATAAATTTCAATGTCTGGTGTAAACTGTTTTAATATTTCCATTACGCGAGAACTCATGTCTCCATATAATGGATAATTAGAGGAAAGCACATGTATGTTTTTTTCCCTACAAAAGCTTTCCCATTTAAAAATAGGTGCTCCCATTGGCAAACCCAACGTTTTAGCTTCGTCACTTCGTGCAATAACACAACCATCGTTATTACTAAGAATAGCAACTGGTTTACCTTGTAAATTAGGGTTAAAAACACGTTCGCATGAAGCATAGAAATTATTACAATCTACAAGTGCAAACATAGACTGTAAAGATACAAGAAAAGAGATCTTCTTATCTGTATTTTCTTTCTGTAATATTAAAATATAGAAAAGGAGTGTAAAAAAACATACCAAAAGAAAGACAAAACCACAAACGATACATACTATGTATAATGTATCAATGCTTCCACTTTAAACTCTCCATAATCCTCTTTATATCCTTTTGCAAGTAATTAGCTGCTGGTAAAATAGAATCGTAGTTAGGTTTAGCGTAAAAATAAAGCGAACCTGTAATAAAGTGGTTAGTACTATCTGTTACATAAAATTGAGATTGTGATGCTGCATTACCTCCAACATCGTAAAACATACCATATACGCTACGTTCTGGGTTTATGTATTCAAATTCATCTATTGCATCTGCTTTTTGCGTATGCTCTTGTGTAAAATTTTGAGCGTTTTTAAGATAGGCATTTAAATACTCTTTATTTTCTTCAATAGCTTTGTAAGTAATGTAAATTGTGCCTTTAAGGTTGGGATATTCTATATTAATACCATAACTAGTAGTTTCTCCCTTAAGTGTTTTAGTTCTTAAATTCTTTCCTAGAGCGTTACGCTCAAAAGTAAAAGGCATTTTTGCAATATTTTCGGTTTTGTAGATAGCTTGAGGGTATTCCAAAGCTAAATAGGCTTTTGGTTTTGGAGTTGGATCTTCAGCACAACCTGTAATAGCGATCAATACTAATATTAAAAATAATATGTTTTGTTTCATAATAAAAACACTTCGACAGGCTCAGTTTAATAATTTAGTTTTTAAGGTATCGTTACCTTAACACGTTTAATTCGTTTTTTATCTAAAGCTTCTATAGTAAAAACGTAATTTTTAAAATTTATTTTACTTGCTTGCCTTGGAAAGCTTCCTGAAATCTCTAAAATAAATCCAGCTAAAGTTTCGGCTTCACCTTTATTATCTTCAAAAGTGATTTCTTTATCTTCTTCAAATTTTAATATTTTATAAAAATCTTTTAAGGCTGTCTTACCTTCAAATACATAATTTTTTTCATCTAATTTAGAATAATGCACATCTTCATCATCAAACTCATCAGTAATATCACCTACTATCTCTTCAATTATATCCTCTAAAGACACTAAGCCAGAAGTGCCTCCATACTCGTCTACAACAACTGCTAAATGCACTTTCTTTTCTTGAAACTCAGACATTAAATCGTCAAGCTTCTTGTTTTCTGGCACAAAAAAGGGTTCGCGTATTAAGGTTGTCCAGTCAAAAGTTTTTGTTTCTATATGTGGTAGTAAATCTTTTACATACAAAATACCTTCAATAGTATCGATATTATCTTTAAATACAGGAATTCTAGAATAACCATTAGAGATTATTTCTTCTATTATTTCACTATACTTTTGTTCTATATTTAAGGCAAAAATATCTAATCGTGGTCGCATAACCTGTTTAGTATCTGTATTGCCAAAAGACACAATCCCTTTTAATATTTTATGTTCTTCTTGAGTAGTATCTTCCTCGCTAGTAAGCTCTAAAGCTTGAGATAATTGATCTACACTTAGGTTAGATTTCTGTTTCCCAAGTTTATTGTGAATACCCAATGTAATAGCTCTCATTGGTAAACTTATGGGAGAAAAAAGAAAATCTAATACTTTTAATGGATAGGCCATAAACATAGAAAACTTAACATTGTTTCTACTTGCGTACACTTTTGGTAAAATCTCTCCAAAAAGTAATATTAAAAAAGTAACGACAACAACTTCAACAACAAATTTTACAATAGGATTTGTAATACTTTCAAATAAAAAATTACCTAAAAATGCAAAGAGAATTACAATTCCAATATTTATAAAATTATTAGCCACTAAAATGGTAGCTAGCAGCTTTTTTGGGCGTTCTAAAAGCGTATTAATAATTTGAACAGCCTTATTAGACTGTATATCTTCTTGTTCTAAATCTGTACGCGTTAAGGAGAATAATGCTACTTCTGCTCCAGATATTAATGCCGAACAAAATAGCAATACAAAAAGTAATAAAAAGCCAGAGATTGTAGAAAAATCTATGACTAAAAAATGAATTAACAAACTCGTGGGTTCAGGATCCAATGGTTATAAATTAAGTTTAAAATGGTAAATCGTCATCACTAGCAGTTTTTCCTGCTGTTTCAACCTTATTTTCTGTTGGTTTTCCAGGTTGAGCTTGTGTGTTGGCAGCTGCTTGACTATCTTTTTTTGTAGTTAAAAAAGTAAACTCGTTGGCTTGAATCTCTGTACTGTAACGGTCGTTTCCTTGATCGTCTTGCCATTTTCTGGTTTTAATTCTGCCTTCAATATATACTTTATCACCTTTGGTTAAGTACTTTTCACAAATTTCGGCAGCCTTATTTCTTAAAACTATATTATGCCATTCTACGTTAGTTACACGTTCGTTAGTTGTTTTATTAGTGTAAGTTTCGTTTGTTGCTAACGGAAATCGCCCAACACAGCCACCACCTTCAAAATAGTGCATTTTAACTTCATCTCCTAAATGCCCAATTAGCATCACTTTATTTAACGTTCCAGCCATATTTTGTGTAGTTTAAAATAACAAAATTACATTTTTACCTGTTGATAAACTTAAATTTAATAAAAAAAGAAAGACCATTACTACTTAAGGCACTAAAAATTAAAGCTTTCTATAAAGTTACCTATTAAAATTGGTACTGGGAAATCTATTATTTTTTCTATTGAAACGCCTTGCGAAAATGTTTCATCTATAGTAACTATCCAAAACTTAGTATATAAATGTTGGTGCGAGAGTTTATGTATAATCTCATTATCATTATATATAGCTAAGTTAAAAGTTTTATTTTTTAATATTGAAAAACCCTTGAGCTCCTTCTCGACTTCTAAAATAGTTATAGGTTTAAGTGTTTCGATTAAAGGAAATTGATATAAATTTTGCCAAATACCTTTACCTTCTCTTTTCTCTAGTATTGTTTTTTTATCTGAAGAAAGCATTACTATAAAGTTGAAATATTTCTTTTTAACTTTTAAAGATTTTAGCTTTACGGGTAATTCGCCTATTATATTCTTTTGAAGCGCCACGCAAGAATCATTAAACGGACAAATATTACAATCTGGATTCTTAGGCTTACACAATCGTGCACCAAATTCCATAATCGCTTGATTAAATGTAGCAGGCTGCTTTTTATCTATTAGTGTTTGGGCTAAAGCCTTAAATTCTTTAAAGCCTTTTCCTGTATTAATAGGAGTAGAAATACCATAAATTCTAGACAATCCTCTATATACATTTCCATCTACAACAGCAGTTACTTCATTAAAACTAATAGAAGCAATTGCACTTGCAGTATAGTCTCCAACACCTTTAAGCTTAATAATTTCACTATAAGTGTTAGGGAAAACGCCATCTAACTCATTAACAATATATTTTGCCGAAGCATGTAAATTTCGGGCTCTAGAATAATAACCTAAACCTTGCCAAAGTTTTAAAACTTGAGATTCTTCCGCCTTAGCCAAATCATAAACTGTTGGGTATTTTGTGGTAAACGCGACGTAATATGGAAGACCTTGAGCCACCTGTGTTTGTTGTAAAATAATTTCTGAAAGCCAGATAAAATATGGATTGGTAGTCTTGCGCCAAGGCAAATCTCTTTTATTAACTGAATACCAGTTAATTAGTTTTTTTGTTATATTCATTTACGCGATAAGATTCGCAAACAAAAGTAATTCTTTATCGCATTAAATTTTAATGAATTAGGTTTGAAGTTTTGAATATTTAATTCCTATATTTGCCAACCCTATAAAAGAGTAGTAACCCAAACAAGAAAAGAAAATGACTAAAGCTGATTTAGTAGCAAAAATTTCTGAGAAATTAGGAATTGAAAAAGGAGACGTTCAAGCGACCGTAGAAACATTTATGGAGGAAGTTAAAACATCTTTAGAAGGTGGAGACAATGTTTATTTACGTGGATTTGGAAGTTTTATTATTAAAACTAGAGCTGAGAAAACTGGTAGAAATATTTCAAAAAATACAACTATCAAAATTCCAGCACACAATATACCAGCATTTAAACCTGCAAAAGTATTTGTAGAAAGTGTAAAAACTAATGTTGACGTAAAGTAATTACAACATAAAACGAATTATTAATTTAAAACCAGACATCTTATGCCAAGCGGTAAAAAAAGAAAGAGACACAAGGTTGCAACGCATAAGCGTAAAAAAAGGAGACGTGCTAATCGTCACAAAAAGAAAAAATAATTCAAAAAAGTAGTTTTTATAACTACTTTTTTGGTTTGTTAAAAACAATGTTCTTTGAAAACGAGCTTAACTATAAACACGTAAAAACCTTGCGTTTAGTTTAAGTTCTTCGGATTTTTATTAAAAAATCCTGTGAGTGTCTTATTCACATAAGACATGCTGTTTGGTAAAGTTTACCAAACAAAATAATGTATAATCCATCTGTTATACCTAGTGTGTAATGGATTAAAATTAACAATATGAATAAAGAATTGATTATCAGATCTAATTCTGACGGTGTTGATTTTGCCTTATTAAAAGATGGAAAACTTATTGAATTACATAAGGAGGAAGATGGTAACAATTTTGCAGTTGGTGATGTGTTTATTGCCAAAATACGTAAAGCTGTACCTGGACTAAATGCTGCATTTGTAAATGTAGGCTACGAGAAAGATGCTTTTTTGCACTATCACGATTTAGGTCCAAAAATATCTTCTCTTTTACAATTCACAAAACGTGTAAGCACAGGTAAACTAAAAGACTTTTCATTAAAAGATTTCAAATTTGAAAAAGATATTGACAAAGACGGCAAAATTGCCAATGTTATAAAGTCAAATCAATCCATGCTAGTTCAAATAGTAAAGGAACCTATTTCTACAAAAGGCCCAAGAATAAGCTCTGAGCTTTCTATTGCTGGTAGATATATAGTTTTAGTACCTTTTAGCGATCGTATTTCTATTTCTCAAAAAATAGAAAACAAAGCCGAAAAAGACAGACTAAAACGTTTGGTAAAAAGTATTACACCAAAAGGTTTTGGAATTATTGTAAGAACAGTAGCCGAAGGAAAAAAAGTAGCTGAATTAGATAAAGATTTACAAAACTTACTTGGTCGATGGACAACAATGTGTAAAAAACTACACAGAGCAAACCATCCTTCAAAAGTACATGGTGAGTTAAATAAAGCCTCTTCAATATTAAGAGACATTTTTAACGACTCATTTACAGGTATTCAAGTAGACGACGAAGCACTTTTTATTCAAATTAAAGATTATGTGCAAGAAATTGCACCAAATAAAGAATCAATAGTCAAACTACATCAATCTAAAACTCCAATTTTTGAAAAATTTGGAGTGGACAGGCAAATTAAAACTGCTTTTGGAAAAACAGTTTCAATGGCTAGAGGTGCCTATTTAGTAATAGAGCATACAGAAGCATTGCATGTTGTGGATGTAAATAGTGGAAACAGGTCTAATAAGGCTAATTCCCAAGAAGAAACTGCTTTAGAAGTTAATTTAATATCTGCTACAGAGGTTGCTAGACAACTTCGCCTTCGAGATATGGGAGGAATTATTGTAATAGATTTTATTGACTTAAATAAAGCTGAAAACAGAAAAAAACTTTTCAATCATCTTCGCGATGAAATGAAAGATGACAGAGCCAAACACAAAATACTACCTCCAAGTAAGTTTGGGTTGATTCAAATTACAAGACAAAGAGTAAGACCAGAAATGAACATCAAAACCAGAGAGGAAAACCCTAATGGTGTTAGCGGTGAAGAGGTTGAAGCTCCAATTGGAATATTATCTAAAATCAATCATGATTTAGAAATGTTACTTAAAAAAGACTACAAAAAGGTGACTTTAAACACACATCCTTTTATAGCAGCCTTCCTAACAAAAGGCTTTCCATCTATTCGTTCAAAATGGTTTTTTGAACACAAGAAATGGGTTAAAATACAACCCAGAGATGCTTACACATACTTAGAATATCATTTTTTAGATAAAAATGGTAATCAAATTAAATAGATTAAAAAAGCCACATCTTAGGATGTGGCTTTTTTGGTTTTATTAGTTGGTTAAACTTGTATTTTGGTTTAGTTATT
>NZ_JALZVX010000071.1 GCF_023299985.1 Lacinutrix sp.
ATTCAACACTGCAAATATGCGATAGCTTCCAAATGTTAAACGGTATTTACGCATTTAATGTCGGTTGTAAACATTTGTAGTCGTTTGTACATGAATAAATTGTATCTTTAAAAATAATTTTTAAAATGAAAAACGTTGTTTTTACAAGAGTTCTTTTTGTTTTTTAAAGTTGTAATTATAAAAAATAACAAAACTGAAGCGCTAAAATTTCACCATAAAAACAATAATGATTTTTAATATAGAAACCGAAAGATTGTTACTTCGAGAGATGCGAGTTGAAGATTTAGAAGGTATGTTTACCTTAGATTCTAACCCAAATGTGCATAAATATTTAGGTAATAAACCTATTAAAACAAAAGCCGAAGCGTTAAAAACTATTGAAAGTGTTTTACAACAATACAGAGAACGCGGTATTGGTAGGTTTGCTGTTATAGAAAAAGAGTCTAACCAATTTATTGGCTGGTCTGGTATTAGGTTAAATACAGAATATAACATGAACGGTTTTACCAAATATTACGATGTTGGTTACCGTTTAATAGAACGTTTTTGGGGAAAAGGTTATGCTACCGAGTCTGGTAAAGCGTCTATAAATTATGCTTTTAATGAGATGAAACTTCCAGAATTGTATGCAACTACAGAGATAGGAAATAAAGCATCGCACAATGCCTTAATAAAAATAGGATTACACTATGAAAGTGACTTTTATTTTGAACAAGAAAAACTTGACCTACGTTGGTATAAAATTAATAATCCAAACTTATGAGTAAACAATGCCCAGAATGTGGTAACAAAATTGTTGGTAGAATAGATAAAAAATTCTGTAGTGATGGCTGTAGAAATGCGCATAACAATAAAGTTAATAAGGATGGAAAAAACTTAATCCGTAATATTAACAATCGCTTGCGTAAAAATTGGCGTATTCTAGAAAGTTTAAATCCAGACCAAAAAACAAAAACAAGCAAAACGAAGTTAGAAGCTAAAGGTTTCGATTTTAATTACTTTACAAGTACATATACAACCAAAATAGGTACAGTATATTACTTTGTTTACGATCAAGGTTATTTACCTTTAGAAAACGATTTTTATGCACTTGTAAAACGTCAATAATTATGAAAAACCTTTACCTAATACTACTATTTTTAAGCTTCAGTTGTAATAAAACTGAAAAAATTAACAATGCGAGTACAACCTCTAAAATATTAGATACTGAAAATGAAGTAGTATCTGCAATTCCGCTTGACGGAAAAAAAGCAACTTATTTATATCATTTTGCTTACGACTGTTTGGATCAAGAATACCCAAATAAATTGGGTCAAGTTTTAGGTGATGCAAGTTATTTAAAAACACCTCAAGAGTTACATCCTGCATTTTATGGTTGTTTTGATTGGCATAGTTCTGTGCATGGACATTGGACATTAGTAAATATTCTTAAAACGTTTCCAGAATTTAAAGAGCGAGAGGCTGTTTTAAATAAACTAAAGGCAACGTTAACTAAAGAAAACATTTTAAAAGAAATTACCTATTTCGACGATAAACATAATAAAACATTCGAGCGTACTTACGGTTGGGCTTGGTTATTAAAATTGGCTAAAAGTTTGAAAGAATGGGATACACCAGAAGGACAAGAATTTGCTAAAAACCTAGAGCCATTAACACAGCTTATTGAAGAAAAATGTATTGTATTTTTTAATAAATTAAATTACCCAATTAGAGTAGGAGAGCACCCAAATACTGCATTTGGGATGAGTTTTGCGTTGGATTATGCAAAAAAACATAGCCCAAAATTAGAGGCTGTAATTATTAAAAGAGCAAAAGTGTTTTATTTAAAAGATGAAGGTTGCCCTTTAACTTGGGAACCTGGAGGTTTCGATTTTTTATCACCTTGTTTACAAGAAGCGGCTTTAATGGCTAAGGTTTTGCCTAAGAAAGATTATATAAAGTGGTTAGATGCTTTTTTACCAGACTTTAGAAATAATCCTTCAAAATATATAAATACTGTAGAAGTGGTAGATAAGACCGATGGTAAAATGGCACATTTAGATGGTTTAAACTTTAGTCGTGCTTGGTGTTTATTCGAGATGGGAACGGTTTTAAATAACAAAAAAATGATTGCTTTAGGGAACACTCACTTTAATGCTAGTTATAACAAAATGGATTCTGGTGAATATGCTGGTGCGCATTGGTTAGCATCTTTTGCATTATACGCATTAAAGGCTGGTAATAATTAATGTAACAATTTTGCTTTTTAGTTTACTTATAAGTATAATTTTAAACTAATTTTCTATAAATGAATCCAATATTCATAATAATTATTGCTGCTTGCGTTATCGCCTTAATTATTTTTTTAGTCTATTTCTATAGTCCAAAAACAATTATTTTAAGGCGTTTAAAAAAATTGAGGTATAGTAGAATAGGAAGTTTACAAAGTCATAAATACGCAAAGATTGAAGGAAAAGCTTTGAATGTAGAGGAACCACTTATCGCTCCTTTAAGCAAGAGGAGATGTGTTTACTATAAAATAAACATCCAAAAAAAGGTAAAATCTGGTAAAAGCTCACATTGGGATACTATTGTTAACGAAGAAATAATTCAAGATTTTTTTGTTGAACAAAGTGGAGAGCGGTTGCTTATTTTTCCTAAAAAGAACCCAAAAAATTACTACGACTATTTAGTAACAGATAAAACAGCAAATTCTGGTACTTTTAATGATCCAACACCAGAATTTAAAACATTATTAAATAACTATAATATTGAAACTGAAGGAATGTTTGGCTTCAATAAAGAAATTCGTTATACAGAATCTATTATAGAAATAGGTGAGCGTATTACAGTTGCAGGATTTGTAGAATGGGTGGAGTTAGAAAACCCAATTGCAGATTATAACTACTCAAGAGTAGCGTCTTTAACAGCAAAAGATAAAACTAAAATACTAATTACCGATAGTCCAGATGCTTTAAGACCAAAACAAGGACGCGCTTAATACTTTATTTCCAGTTTTGCTGTTTCAATTGCATTGCTGCCTTTAAAATATCTTTTTGACTTATTTGCCCAACTAGTTTGCCGTTTTCAACTATAGGGAAACGTCGTCTTTTAGATTCTATAAAATGCTTGGCAGCATCAAAAACGTTTAGATTGCCATCTATAGTTTCAACATTTTTAGTTATGTGTTTTTCTATAGAGCTGTTTTCCATTGGTAAGTTGTGGTAACGACTATCGCTTATTTGTTTAATACAATCACCTTCAGAAATTATACCAATCAATTCATTTTTATCATTAACAACAGGTCCTCCAGAGATTTTATGTTTTATTAATGTATTAACAACATCTTCAATAGACTGTGTTGCTTTAAATGTTATTAAATCTCTAGTCATGAAGTCACTAACTTTAAAATCTTCTTGCTTATTATTCTTATTTTGTTGTGTTATTTTTCTTGCACCTTGAAAACTTTTAATACCCATATTCTACATTATTTTATGTTAAGAAACTATTTAAAGTTACTCATTTTAAAGTACTTAACCAAAATTACTCACGGTCATAATAAATTTGTACTATTATAAAAAGCTATTTAATACGGATTTAGAACAATAAAA
>NZ_JALZVX010000072.1 GCF_023299985.1 Lacinutrix sp.
AATTCATGTTTATCATTGTCGTTTTTTTCAAGCCCTAAAAGGTTAGAGGTTGCCGCAAAAACATTTCCTGCAAGTTCTAGTCTTAATCTAAAAATAGAGAAGTCATTATCAAATAAATCATCCCTTTTGTCTTTTGTAAAGCTGAAATTTGTAGATAGAATAAGGTTGTCTTCTGTTAGTCTTTCTTTTCTTTCATTTATAGAATTTACAGCCTGTAAATCGGTTGTGGTTATAGTATCTACTGCTCCATTAAGTGCATCTGCTATAAATTGATTTGCTTGTGCTGGAAGTGCTAAAGTTTGGTCGTTATTTATGTAACCAGAATTTACAGCAATGGTATTTAAGCTATTAAAAGAGTTTTCGTAAACATTAAAGTAATTTGCTGTGTTTAGATTTTTTACAAATTGAATATTAAAAACGTCTAATCTATTAGAAACTTTGTTATTTGGAAACCATATATAATTAAAAGTTCCAGTAGCTGTTTGCTTGTCTAAACCTACATTAGTCTGGCTTGTTGTTGCTAAACTAATTCTAGTGGATGGAAACATAGAGCTTGGTATTATTTTTTCGGTATTAAAAGGAGAAAATAGTCTAGGTATTGTTAGTCTTAAATTAGCACCAATTTCGTTAATATCGAAAAATTGATCTCGATCGTTTGCTCCATCTTTCGAGGCACCAATAGAAGCAATACCAGAAAGTTCAAGAGTCTCTGCACCTTTAAAAACATTTCGCATTAATACACTTGGACTTAAAGAGAAACCAATAGTTTGTATATTACTTTGTGAAGCTTCTGCACTAAAACCTAGAGAAAAACGCTTTAGTGGTGTTAAGGATATGTTTGCTGTTAAAGTTGTATCTGCATTTTCGACGTAATCAATTCTAGGATACTTAAAAGTTTTTAAATTACTAATACGTCTTGAAGTTTGCGGTTTGTTTTTATCTTTAAAAATAGTGTTTGGTTTAATAAAAACAGCATCTGCTAACATTTTAGAATTGTAGCGTAACTTTTCTTTGCTATATATATTATAACCATTATAGTTTATAGAGTCTGTAATAGGTATGTCTTTGTCTTCGAAAGCGCTATTTGTATATATATTTACATCTTTTACCTTGTAAATTTTAAAGGGTTCGAACAAAACGGTGTCTTGCTCTCTAATTGATCTATCGCTTATTTGTAAATCGATATTAACTTTCTTGGTTTTTCCAATACTATCCATTTCAAAATAAATATTATCTTGAGAAAAATGATAAACTCCAGAGTTTCTAAAAACTTCTGTTATGCGATCTCTTTCGGCTAATACACTATTAGTTTTGTATTGCGTATTGGGTTTTAATAACGATTTTTCTTTTATATTTTGGTATAAAGAGTCTATAACTGGATTTGTAATTTTTGTAGAAAGCGAGTCTATTTGGTAAGGTTTACCTGTAGTTATTTTGTAATTTACAGAAGCGCTTTGGTTGTCGTTTCTAGTGGTTTCGAAATCTGCTTTAGCATCAAGCCAACCATTGTGGTAGTAATAATCTTCTAAACGTTTTATAGATTTTTTTGAAAGTATATCATTAACAATTACAGGTGCTTCTCCAGTTTTTTTTAACCAATTATTAAAAGCTAGTTTGTTTTTTTGACGTTGATTAAATTGCTTTTTAGATAAAAATTTAATTTGCCTTGCAGTTTGTTTTGGGTTGTTTTTAATTTTAGCGCTTAAAATAGAATCTAAATTAGGTCGTGCCAAATTATGAATGTAAAGCCTTGTTCTAATATTAGTATAGGGAATACTACTATTTGGTTTTTGATAAATAAGGTTGGCAACAGTTTCACTATCCTCGTCTTCTTCGTTTACTTTAATTGTAGTTTTAGTTAGTAAATGTTCATTTTTAGGCACATGCCTAACAGAACTACACGAGGTTAGAAAACCAAAAATTAAAATAATAAATAGTATTTTTGAATCTTGTATTTTCAATTAAACGGTCTTTAAAAGGATTTGTTTCGACTCTAATTTATAATTTGAATCTCTTACGATTCAAAAATACATTTTTTAAATGCTATCAAAAAGCCAAATAAAATTAATAACGCGTCTTAAACAAAAAAAACATAGAATTACTGATGGTTTTTTTGTTGCTGAAGGTATTAAAGTTATTAACGAACTTCTGGATTCTTCTTTAGAGTTGTATCATTTATTTACGTTAGAACCTTTCAAAAGTCATACCGAAAAGCAAACACTAATAACTGAAGCCGAATTAAAGAAAATTAGTTTTCTAACAACACCAAATAAAGCTTTGGCAGTTTTTAAAATTCCTAGCCAAAAAAACACACAGCTTCAAGGCTTAATAGTTGCTTTAGATAGTATTCGCGATCCTGGAAATTTAGGCACTATTATTAGATTGTGCGACTGGTTTGGTATTAAAGAGTTAGTGTGCAGTAAAGAAACTGTAGATTGCTATAATCCAAAAGTAGTACAAGCCACAATGGGATCGATAACTAGAGTTAATATTAATTATTTAGATTTAAATACTTTTTTAACTGAAGCCGAAACACCAATTTTTGGTGCTTTTATGGATGGAAAAAACGTTTATAAAAGTGAATTGCCCAAAGAAGGCATCATAATTATGGGTAATGAGGCTAATGGTATTTCTAAAGCTATAGAGCAACAAGTAACTAAGCATATTGCTATTCCTCGTTTTGGAGATTTACAAGCTACTGAAAGTTTAAATGTTGCGACTGCAACTGCTATTTTATTAAGTGAGTTTAGAAGAAAATAAGTTGAAAAGCGCCTAAGTTAAAAAGTATTTAAAGTTGTGCTCCGGAGTTTCTATAAACTGAGTGATCACATCTAATCTTTACGCCTTAGTGACCTTTGTAAGAAACTGAAAACTGCGACTGAATACTGAATACTTGTTTTCTACCTAAACGTCAAATTAATAAAAAGACCACGAGTTTTCAAAGAATTAATGTTTCCTGTCCATGGACTATTAGGGTCGGTATCTCTTACCAGTTCATCGTTTAAAGCAAAAACACCACGAATTGAAGGCGTGAATTTAAACCAGTATAAATAAAAATCTATACCAAAACCAATATCGTAAAATTGAGTGCTTTTTGTGCTTCTAAATTCTCCACCACTATTGTCTTCAGGGTTTTTTTCGTTACTAGATAAGTTTAAAGATGTTGCAAGACCAAAGGTAATAAATGGCTTGAAATTATTAAGGCGTTTTGTAGAAAGCCTTAGTAGTAAAGGAATATATACGTAAGTAGATTTTATTTCACGAATAAAATCTGAACTGTTTAAATCGTCTTCAGGAATACCTTCAAAATAATTTTCAGGATAATTTAAAGTTCTTGCAGCAATTATTAAACCTGGTTCTAATCTAATATTAATGTAATCGTTAATGCGAACATCTCCAACCAAACCAACATTAAAACCAACGGTTTTTGTGTTAAAAATATCGCCTTTATTATCATTATAGTCTATTTTGTAATCTAAACTATTACCACCAAAGTAATATCCCCAACTTAGTACTTCTTTATCTAAGTTTTGATTATTCTGTACTTTCTCTCTAGTAAATAGTTGAGCAGAACACACAGAAGTGGTTGTAATAAATAGAATTAGGGCTAATAATTTCCTCATGTTACTGTTTTGATGCTGTATAAATTGTTGCCACACCAAAAGTTTGTGGCAAGTCTTTAACATTTATAAACCCA
Source organism: Lacinutrix sp. (assembly GCF_023299985.1). Lineage (GTDB taxonomy): Bacteria > Bacteroidota > Bacteroidia > Flavobacteriales > Flavobacteriaceae > Lacinutrix. Next base: position 3,698 of record NZ_JALZVX010000072.1, read on the forward strand.
ATATTACGCAAAATATTGTTTAAATCTTCACCAAAAGGAAAAACAGAGGCACTATCGCTTAAATATTTATAAGCTGTTTTATCTTTAGAAAATAACCGTCCAACAGTTGGTAATATTATTTTAGAGTGAAACTTGTAGCCTTGTTTAAAAGGAAATTTTGTTGGTACAGAAGTTTCTAAAATTACAAAAGTACCATTTGGTTTTAGTACACGTAAAATATCTTTTAATCCTTTTTCTAATGTTTCAAAATTACGAACACCAAATGCAACCGTAATAGCATCGAACGTATTGTCTTTAAAAGGCATGTTCTCGCTATCTCCAATAATCATTTCAATTTTATTATCAAGATTTTTAGTAGCAATTTTAGTTTTTCCAACTTCAAGCATACCACTACTTATATCTAAACCTATAATTTTTTCAGCACTAGTTTCAGCTAAATTAATAGCTAAATCTCCAGTTCCAGTTGCAATATCTAAAACAGTTTTTGGATTGGTAGCTTTTACTATTTCTACTACCTTTTTCCTCCATTTAATATCTATTCCAAAAGAAATAACACGATTTAAACCATCGTATTCTTCAGAAATAGTATCAAACATTTTTGTAACCTGCTCTTTTTTACCAAGGTCACTGTCTCTATAAGGATTTATTTTTGTCAAAATAATTTTTTTACAAAGATAATACATTGATTACCCTTTAAAAAACATGAAAACAATTAATTAACTCAAGTAAATTAGACTTTTTCTTTTTTAGTAAATACTATAAATTCTTTGCCTTAATGAAGCTTTTCTTTCAACGACATAGCTAAAGTTATGGTATTTAAAAATATAGAAGCAAAAAGATAAGTTTATAGCAAAAAGACAAAGTTTAAATCACTTCATTATCTTTGCAGTCCCTTCATACAAAATAAATAATGAAAATAATTATTGCTGGAGCTGGTGAAGTTGGATTTCATTTAGCAAAATTATTGTCTTACGAATCGCAAGAAATTACGTTAATAGATCCTGATAAAGAGAGTCTTTCGTATGCAGACAATCATTTAGATATAAAAGTTTTAAAAGGAGACGCTACCTCAATTGCCATGTTAAAAGAGGCAAGAGTAGAGAGTTGCGATCTTGTAATTGCTGTTACAGCCTCTGAAACTACAAATATTACGGTTTGCGTTTTAGCCAAGCAATTAGGTTCTAAGCGTACAATTGCGCGTATTTCTAATACCGAGTTTATTACGCACAAGGATGAGGTAGGTTTTACACGTTTTGGTATAGATGAATTAATTTCTCCGGAGTCTCTAGCAGCTTCAGAAATTCAGTTACTACTTAACCAATCTGCATTTAACGAGAGTTACGAGTTTGAAGATGGTGCATTAACAATGGTAAGTTTAAACTTATCTAAAACAGCATCTTTTGTTGGTAAATCTGTTAAAGAAGCAGCGCAATACTTTTCAGAAATACATTTTGTTCCTATCGCTATTCAGCGTTTTGGTACACAATACACAATAATTCCAAGAGGAGACACACTTTTTAAAGAAGGAGATACCGTTGTGTTTATTACAAGTGCTGGAGGAGGTGATGAATTGTGTAAAATGACAGGGAAAACAAATACAGCTATTAAAGATGTAATGATTCTTGGTGGTAGTAAAATTGGTTATAAAACGGCTCGCGATTTAAGTAAAAATCAATTTAATGTTAAATTAATTGAAAAAAACAGAGAGGTTGCCATAGATCTTGCCGATGAACTGGAAAAGGTTTTAGTAATTAATGGAGACGGAAGAAATGTAGAGTTATTAGAAGAAGAAAATATTAGTGATATGGATGCTTTTATTTCGGTAACAGAAAATTCTGAAACTAATATAATGTCATGTCTTGTCGCCAAATCCAAAGGTGTTAAAAAAACTATCGCGCTTGTTGAAAATATGGATTATTTTGAGTTGTCTCAATCCATAGGTATAGATACTTTAGTTAATAAAAAACTACTTGCAGCTAACAATATATTTAGATACATTCGTAAAGGCGAAGTTGTAGCAATGACAAAACTTAACAACATGAATGCAGAGTTGTTAGAGTTTAAAGTAATGAGCGATTCTAAAATATGCAATAAGCGAATTAAAGATGTTCAGTTTCCACGTTCTGCAATTATTGGTGGTGTTATTAGAAATGGAGAAGGTTTAATTGCTTTAGGGGATTTTATAATTGAAGAAGGCGATTATATTGTAGTTTGTTGTTTACAAAGATCTATTAAGCAAGTTGAAAAATTGTTTCTGTAACCTATTATGTCTAAAAAGAGCCTAAAACTTAATTATAAAATTATTTTCCATTTTTTTGGATTGTTATTTCTTTTTAATGGTGGTTTTATGCTGCTATCAACATTAGTGAGTTATATCTATAGTGATGGTGTTACCTTTAAATTATTTTTATCGGGTTTAATTACTTTGCTTATTGGTGGTTCTGCAATGCTTTATACTAGAAACCATAAAAAGGAAATGAATAAGCGCGAAGGATACATAGTAGTAGCTTTTGGGTGGATTGTTATGGCATTATCTGGAACGCTACCTTATATATTGACGGAAACGATACCAAATTTTACAAATGCTTTTTTTGAAACTATGTCTGGTTTTACAACCACAGGAGCCTCTATTTTAAAAGATATTGAAGTGGTGCCAGAAGGTATTCTATTCTGGAGAAGTTTAACACATTGGATTGGTGGTATGGGAATTATTGTACTTGCAGTAGCCATTTTACCATTATTAGGAATTGGAGGTATGCAACTTTTTGCAGCCGAAGCTCCTGGACCAAGTGCAGATAAATTGCATCCCAGAATTACAGATACAGCAAAGCGTTTATGGCTTATATATTTGGGATACACAGTAGCAGAAACGATATTGCTTAAAGCAGCAGGTATGTCTTTTTTCGATGCCATAAATCACTCGTTATCTACTTTGTCTACAGGAGGATTTTCTACTAAAAATGCAAGTGTAGCGTATTGGAATGATAAGCCTTTAATACAATACATTATTATTACATTTATGTTTCTAGCAGGAACAAACTTTGTATTAAGTTATTTTGCATTTAAAGG
>NZ_JALZVX010000073.1 GCF_023299985.1 Lacinutrix sp.
GTTACATTTCCAGTAATTTGAGCGAATGTAAAATTTGCAATAAAAAACGAAAGGCAGAGTAGTTGGTATTTATTCATACTTAAAGGTTGGTTTTAATACTATAGACGTGTTTTTTTGTAAAATGGTTGCCTGTAGATTAACCAAACTTAAATAAAATATACAGTTGACATTTTAGTTTTAACGTAACTTTAATTAATTATTAGCTTTTTAGTAATACTGTTTTTTTCTGTTTTTAATGTTACAAGATATAATCCTTTAGATAGATTATTAACAGAAATACTATTGGTACGTTGCGTTAATTTGGTGTTAAGTACTTTTTGACCTAATACATTATGAATGGTTACAGTTGCAGAATTATTAGATTGCGTTAGGTTGATATTCAAGATGCCTTTTGTAGGATTAGGATACATAATGAAGGTTGAAATATTTTTATCAGCTATACTTAGTGTGTTATTTAATTCTAAAATAGCAGCTTCCATATTAGGTAAAGGACCAATATTTACTCCAGAACCTTGAGCAATTCCTGTATTAACTATTAAAGTTCTTAATTCTTGAGAGGTTAAATAGCCACCTGTTTGCGCTAAATAATAAGACTGTAGTACAGCTGTGAAACCACCAACTAGAGCTGTTGCAGAACTTGTTCCTGAGAAGCAAGAGTTATAGGTCTGGTTAAAATCGTTACCAAAAACGGTATCACAATTATTTTCTCCAATGGTATATACGTTTTCTCCCCAAGCATGAACATTAACACGAGATCCATGAGTTGTGAACCATAATGGAACATGACTTATGTTTGCGCTACCAGCTCCTACTATAATTGCGCCACTGTCTCCTCTTGCGTTGTAACTATTGTAAAAGGCGTCGTCTAGATTTTCACTACCATTTCCAGCAGCTGCAACAATAACAATTCCAGCATCAGTAGCAGCTTTTGTGAGGTCCCAAATAGCTTGCTCGTATTCTGCTAGCACGACATTATTATTTTGCCCAAAGGTTTGCATTTCATATATAATAATATCACCTGCAGCAGAATTTGATATCGCATTAGCCGTTGCTAAAACACGATTGTAATTGTTTTCTACAGTCCATTCTGGAAATAAAACATATTCGTTTGCTCCATGTGCTATACCACTTACACCATAAGTACCTTTGTTAGCAAAAACAATTCCTGCAACACTAGTTCCATGTTCTGTAAAGGCTGAAGAAGCACTAGGGTTTATGGTTGTATTAGGAGCTTGAGAAGCAGTAGTGTGGTCTAATTCTTCATGATTTAAATTAATTCCATATTCTACATCTCTAATGTTTATTCCTGCAGCATTAATACCATTATTCCAAGCATATCTTATATTTAATCCTGGATTAGATTCTATATAACCTTGATTATTTTCGAAATTACTTGTTGCAGGAGCAATATCGTGTGGCGGAGTAATGGGAGTCGTGTTAGACTGGTATGCGTAAACTAAATGTGGTATGTTTTGTAAAGCACTTAATAATTTATTTGAAGTTTCAATGTTTAATAAAGCTTCAATTTTAAAAGTATTTTTTAAAGTATGACCGTTTTTAGATTGCTTAGCAAATTGTTTTATTTGTTCTTTAGAAAAACCATAGGCATTAGAAATTTCAAAGGAATAATTTTCTTGAAGCTTTTTTATTTCTTCAATATTAAAAAGCTCTTTAGGAGATTCGAAATGTAATGAAGGACTAAGCTTTATATATAATCGGGTAAAATATTTTTGTTCTTGCGAAAATGCGCTTAATGCTATTGTAAGCAATAAAATAATTAAAACATTTCGTTTCGAAGATAACATGTGAGTTTTTTTAATTATTATGATCTTTCTTAATACGTGCTAAATCACGTTTATTGTCTCTATCTTTAATAGTGTCGCGCTTGTCGTATAATTTTTTTCCTTTTGCAAGTGCAATGTCTAGTTTTGCATAGCCATTTTCATTTATAAATAAACGTAAAGGAATAATAGTTAAACCAGAATTTGTAACCTCTTTTTCCAGTTTTTTTAATTCTTTTTTATTTAATAAAAGCTTACGTTCTGCTTTAGGAACATGATTGTAAATATTACCAAAGCGATACTCTTGAATGGTCATATTAATAACAAATAGCTCACCTTGTTCGTTAAACTCGCAAAAGCTTTCTGCTATAGACGCTAAGCTAGAACGAATAGATTTTATCTCTGTTCCTGTTAAAACAATTCCAGCAGAGTATTTGTCTAATATTTCGTATTGAAATTTAGCCTTTTTGTTTAGTATGTTTATGTTTTTTTGCATCTTCAGGCAAAGCTAAAAAAATAGAATTAATCTACCGATTTTAGTTCGTGTTTTATTTCACCATCAATAATAGTAACAACGTAGAGATTACTATTTATGGTTTCGTCTATAGACTGGTATTTGTCTTCTTCAATAATTTTATTTACAAAAGCAGGAGTTGTGTTACTGTGGCCAACAATTAAAACATGTTGTCCTTTGGTTTTTTCTAAAAACACTTTAATATCTAAAGTTTGTGGGTTGTAAGATTTTATTTCCAAATTTTTATCTACTGCAGTTGGTGTCGCAGTTTCTATTGTGCGATTGTAATTTGTTGAATAAACAGCGTCTAAATCGACGTTTTTAAAGTGATTTTTCCATTTTTTAGCTCTTTTTAGTCCTTTTTTAATCAATTTTGGATTTCTATTCTCGGGATCGCTTTTATCTTTTTCGGCATGACGAATTAAATAATAGGTAGTAGATTCTTGGTTGTTTTCTGGATTAGACTGTTTGTTAACACAAGAGAAAATTGAAAAAAGGAGTAATATAGCAAGTAGCTTTTTCATGATTTTTTTTAAAATGTTCTATTGCTAAAGGTATAAAATTCAATACACTTAATATTTTATTGTTTTATATTTAGACTCAAAACAGAAGGAATGAACGAAAATAAAATAAATATAAACACAGATTACGATTTAATATGTGTTGGAGCTGGTATTATGAGTGCAACTTTAGTATTACTAGTTAAACTTGTTAAACCAGAACTTAATGTTTTAATTTTAGAACGTTTAGATAAAGTTGCTCAAGAAAGTTCTGCAACTTGGAATAATGCTGGAACAGGACATTCTGCACTATGCGAACTAAATTACACACCAGAAAAAGGAGATACTGTAGATTGCTCTAAGGCATATAAAATTTGCACACAATTTGAATTGTCTAAACAATTTTGGAGTTTTTTAGTTGAAGAAGATTTAATTAAAAATCCTAAAGATTTTATTAACGCCATGCCACACCATAGTTGGGTTACAGGAAAAGATAATGTTGATTTTTTAAAGAAAAGATTCGAAGCCTTAAAAGATCATTTTATGTTTGATGGTATAGAGTTTACAGAGGCTTTAGATAAAATGAAGGCTTGGTTTCCTTTAATTTTAGAGCATAGAGATGAAGACGAAATAATGGCTGCTACTAGAATAGAACGTGGTGCAGAAATGAATTTTGGAGCACTTACCCAACAACTATTTCACATTCTTGAAACCAAGTTTAATACATCTGTGCATTGTAACGAAGAGGTGTTAGATATCGACCCAGACGATACCGTTGAATGGTCTGTTGAAGTAAAAAATACAGTAACTGGAAATAAGCAGTTTTTAGACGCTAAGCATGTTTTTATTGGAGCAGGAGGAGGAAGTTTACTACTATTACAAAAAGTAGAAATCCAAGATAAAGAAGGCTATGGTGGATTTCCAGTAAGTGGAGAATGGTTGGTTTGTAAAAATGAAGCTTTAATTAAACAACATTTAGGTAAAGTATATAGTAAAGCCGGACCAGACGATCCGCCAATGTCCACACCACATTTAGATACACGTTTTATAGATGGTAAACAACAATTAATGTTTGGACCATTTGCAGGATTTAGTCCTAAGTTTTTAAAAGAAGGCTCTGTGTTAGACTTGTTTAAATCTATTAAAACCGATAATATAAAACCTATGTTAAGTGCCTTTTGGGATAATTTACCACTTACCAAATACTTAATAGAACAAGTAACAGCATCTCATGAAGATAGAATGAACGATTTGCGAAAATTTATAAAAAATGCTAAAAGTGAAGATTGGGAAATTTTAGTGGCAGGACAACGTGTACAGATTATTAAAAAGGATTTATACGAAGGCGGGAAATTGCAGTTTGGAACCGAAGTGGTTAAAAGTAAAGATGGAAGTATTACTTGTTTGCTTGGTGCTTCTCCAGGAGCATCGACTGCAACACATGTAATGTTAGAGGTTTTTGAAATAGCGTTTCCAGAAATAGTAAATTCTGAAGAAGGAAAAAAGAAATTAAAAGCAATTGTACCAATGTGGAAAACAGAATTAAATGCTGAATTGTTTAAAGCATCAATTAAAAAATCTGCAAGCGCACTAAAATTGTAAAATCCCTATTAGTTTAATGCTGTTTTTACTTTTTATTTTCTTCATTAATAATGGTTTGAGCCCATTTCATGGCTTTAGTTAAATTATCGAATATGCCAAAAGGTCTATCGTAAAATTGCCTTTCAAACTCTGCATTTGCTCTCATGTTTTCATCTCCAGGAATAACTGCTATAGCTACTAAACTTGGGATTTTCTCTGCTTCTTTATATACCAAAGGATCAACAGAGTATGAAACAATCCTGTTAGATATGTAGGCTACGTTTCTTGTATTATAGTGCTTTTTTATAAAGGCTTTAAGTACTTTATTATGTTCTTTGGTAATAACAACACTTGCTTTAATTTGTTTTACAAAAAAGTCGTCAAAAGCAAAAATTTCTGCGTGACCAATATCGTGATAATGAAACAATCCCATAAGTTATAATTTTATATTTTATTTTTTGTTAAAACTATTTTATCAACACATTCCATGGCTTCTGCTAAGTCTTTACAAATTATAAAGGGTTTGCTAAAAAAGGTCTTTTCATATTTAGCTAGTTTTATATTATTTTCTTGATTAGTAATAATGATAATGGCACTTAGATTTGGTATTCTTTCTATTGCTTTATAAATTAAGGAATCTACAGAGTAATTTTTTATACGATTTGATATGTAAACAAGCTCTCTTTCTTTAAAATGTTTAGTAACAATACCGCTTAAAATTTGATCGTGATTAGGTGTTATTTCTTCTCCTTCTTTTACTTGATTAATTATATAATCATCAAAAATGAATACTTCTGAAAAAACTAGATCGTAATAATGAAAAAATGGCATAAATCGAGTTTTGGTTATTTAAACCAATATAAAGAAATAAAAATAAAAAAAGCGACACTAAACTTTACGTTCTTGTCGCTTTTTCAAACTAACTAACCATTAGTAAAAAAACGAGCTTATTTCTCATTTATTTTGTATTAACAATACTTTATGATTTTTGTTAAGTTTAGTGCTTTTTTAAGTATAAAAAATCACTTGAAATTATATTGTGTTATAATTTTTTATAACGTTTCATTTACCAAATGATCTTGATTTCTAAATACTAATTCTTTGTTAAAAGCATCTAATAGAATAACGCTATTTGTTGTTAATCTTCCAGAAAGTATTTCTTTACTTAGCGCATTTAATACTTCTTTTTGTATTACACGTTTTACAGGTCTAGCACCAAAATCTGGATCGTAACCTTTTTCTGCTAAGTAATTAATAGCCTCTGGAGTTGCATCGAATATTATGCCTTGCTGCGCAATCATTTTAGTGATGCTCTTTAGTTGTATGCCTACAATTTCTGTAATGTTTTCTTTAGATAAAGGTGTAAACAATACGGTGTCATCTATTCTGTTTAAAAACTCTGGTCTTACGGTTTGTTTTAATAAACCTAGAACATCTACTTTGGCTGCTTCCATAGCAGTTACAATATCTTTTGTAGCTGCAAAATGCTCTTGAATTAATTGACTTCCCATATTAGAGGTCATAATAATGATGGTGTTTTTAAAATCTGCAGTTCTACCTTTATTATCTGTTAAATGGCCTTCGTCCAATACTTGTAATAAAATATTAAAAGTATCTGGATGTGCTTTTTCAATTTCATCTAAAAGTATAACCGAATATGGTTTACGTCTCACAGCCTCAGTTAACTGTCCACCTTCATCGTAACCTACATATCCTGGAGGAGCACCAACGAGTCTGCTTACTGCATGACGCTCTTGGTATTCACTCATGTCTATTCTGGTTAATGCGCTTTCGTCGTCAAACAAATATTCTGCTAAGGCTTTTGCAAGCTCTGTTTTACCAACTCCTGTTGTACCTAAGAATAGAAAGGTTCCAATAGGTTTTTGCGGATTTTGTAATCCAGCTCTAGAACGACGCACAGCATCACTAACAGCAATAATAGCTTTTTCTTGTCCAACAACACGTTTATGTAATTGATCTTCCAGTTTTAATAGCTTCTCGCGTTCACTTTGAAGCATTTTAGTAACAGGAATACCTGTCCATTTTGCAACCACTTCTGCAATATTATCATAAGTAACTTCTTCTTTAATTAAAGAGGTTTCGCCTTGTGCTTTTAGTTCGGTTTGAAACGTTTCTAGTTTTTCTTGTGCTTCTTTAATTTTTCCGTAGCGTAATTCTGCTACTTTTCCGTAATCTCCTTCGCGCTCTGCTTTTTCTGCTTCAAGTTTAAAGTTTTCGATTTCTTGTTTTGTGTTTTGAATATTATCTACAACTTCTTTTTCGCTTTTCCATTTGGCATTTATCTCGTTACGTTCTTCTTTAATATTTGCTAAATCGCTTCTTAGAGATTTTAGTTTTGTTTCATCTTTTTCTCTTTTAATAGCCTCGATTTCTATTTCAAGCTGCATAATTTTACGGTCTAAAACATCTAGTTCTTCAGGTTTAGAGTTTATTTCCATGCGTAATTTAGAAGCAGCCTCATCCATTAAATCAATGGCTTTATCTGGTAAAAAACGATTGGTAATATAACGCGTAGATAGCTCTACAGCACCAATTATTGCTTCATCTTTAATACGCACTTTATGGTGTGTTTCGTATTTTTCTTTAATACCACGAAGAATAGAAATAGCACTTTCTGTATCTGGCTCATTAACCATTACTTTTTGGAATCTACGTTCCAAAGCTTTGTCCTTTTCAAAGTATTTTTGGTATTCGTCTAGAGTAGTTGCACCAATAGCACGAAGTTCTCCACGAGCCAAAGCTGGTTTTAAAATATTTGCGGCATCCATTGCACCTTGTCCACCACCTGCACCAACAAGCGTATGGATTTCGTCTATAAATAAAACAATATCTCCATCACTATTTGTAACCTCTTTAATTACCGCTTTTAAACGTTCTTCAAACTCACCTTTAAATTTTGCGCCAGCAATAAGCGATCCCATATCTAGTGCAAAAATTTGCTTATCGATAAGGTTTTCTGGAATATCACCATCTACAATTCTATGCGCTAGACCTTCTGCAATTGCGGTTTTACCAGTTCCTGGTTCGCCAACTAATATTGGGTTGTTTTTAGTACGACGAGACAGAATTTGAAGTATTCTTCTTATTTCCTCATCACGACCAATTACAGGATCTAATTTACCATCTTTTGCTAATTGGTTTAAGTTTTTAGCATATTTATTTAATGCATTATAAGTTTCTTCTTGGCTTTGGGATGTAACACGATCTCCTTGTCTTAACTCATCGATGCTTGCTTTTAAGCCTTTTTCTGTAACGCCTTGATCTTTTAAAACTTGCGCAATTTTACTTTTAGATTTAAAAATAGCTAAAATTAAATGTTCAATAGAAACAAACTCATCGTTCATATTCTTTGCAATAATTGATGCTTCATTTAGCGCTTTAGAAGCTTCGCGAGAAATGGATAATTCTCCTCCAGAAACTTTAGAGAAGCTTTCAATTTGTTTACCTAAAATTTGTTTTAACATTGGGACGTTTACGTTCATTTTTTTTAAAATGAAAGGCAAAACATTTTCATCGACCTCGAAAATAGCTTTAAAAATATGTTCGTTTTCTATTTGTCCGTTTTCTAAACCTTGAGCGAGCTGTTGCGCTTGCTGTATGGCTTCTTGAGATTTTATTGTATAATTATTAAAATTCATGTTACTATTTTTATTATTTCCTATCACCTATATTTAGGGATTAGAAATCTTGTTTCAATTTTATAATTAGCTATATTTCAATTATCTTACCAATAATAATTACAAGACAGAATGTCTGCTAAGTATTGGTTTTAAATGACTTTTCGTCAATTTGTAATGTTTTGTAATTGTTTCGACTATAATATAAATAATAGATTTTGGCGCCATTGAAAACACATTCAATGTAAGCTTAAAAATTAAAAAATAATAATATGTTTAAGAAATTATTCGGTTCTAAAGAGCCAAAAGAAGAGAAAATATTGCCTTGGAAACAATTAACAAACGTAAACCAACTAGATACTGTTGCCTCACTATCTAAAGGTAAAACGCAAGTAGTTTTTAAGCATTCTACGCGTTGTGGTATAAGTAAAATGGTAATGAACCAATTTGTAGCAGCATATAATGTAGATGCTAATTTAGATTTGTATTATTTAGATTTATTAAGCTTTAGAGATGTATCTAGTGAAGTTGGTTTTAAATTTCAAGTTATGCACCAATCTCCTCAATTAATAGTTATTAAAAATGGAGTAGCAGTAGCACATGCAAGTCATGGAGCTATTAATGAGATGGATTTGAATAGATATGTTTAAAATGCTTATTGTTATTTAATTGTTTGTTTACTAAAATTTTTTACATTTGTTTATTTTTTTTATTAAACTCATGAATAACAGTGCTTTAAAAATAATATTACTAGTATTTATCTTTATTAATTTTTCTTGTGATAATAATGATGATAATTGTGTTGGTACTACTATAGCAGCAGATTTTACTTTAAAAGTTAAACTAGTCTCAGAAACTGGCGCTAATTTATTTAATGATAGTAATTTTGATGTTTCATTATTAAAATTGTCAGATCCTTTTAGTGAAAACATTGAGATTCCATTTATGCACATAACAGAAAATGGTGAGTCCTTAATTACATTTAATGGAGTTGATATAGATAGTGTGAATTTTGAATACGCAGGTGTGGATAACTTTTTTTTTGGTTTTAGCGACATTCAATTACAAATTGTAAACTGTGTTTTAGAGGTTTTAAGTTACAAAGCTTTAAGAGCTAATGGAGATTTGTTTTGCGATTGCAGCTTAGGAGATATTTTGGTAATTCCATTAAATTTATAAAGCCTAGAAACTATACTAAATTAGTTGTTTGCCTAGAGCAAAAAAAGCCTTGAAAATCTTATATTTTTAAGGCTTTTTTTAATACTTTATGCTAGCTTTAATTAAACGTAATTAACTGCGTTTCTTCTTATCGCGACTTAGTACTTTATATTCTTCATAGCATTGACTTATAGCGTCTAACATTTGTAAGTCGTTAGCTTTATTAATAAAATCTTTAGAATAATTACATTGCGATACAATTTCATCTAAATCAATTTTTGTAATTTGTAGTAAAACCATTAATGTTTCTCTGTCGAAACGAGAGGCTAGAAGGTTTCTAATCTCGTCGTCCTTTTTCATTTGTTTAAGTTTTTTTAACTCTTTACCTTTCCTACTAAAAGTATTATAAAGAAAATCTAGAGGATTAAATATAGAACCTAAAACTTTACTTATTTTATTTGGTGATTTGTTGTTTCCTGCTTCGTAACCAGAACTTAATCCAGAAATACTGTAACGATAATTAGTGTTTACTTGTACTTGTTTTATGTCTAATTCTAGATAGCCAGTAAGTTGTAATTCGTTTACCACAACTTCTTCTAGAGCGAGGGCTAATTCTGTTAATATAATTTCAGAACTTCCAAATTTCAGCCAGTCATTAGTTACACGAACTTTTATAGACTTATAACCTACATAAGTTAGATGCAGCGTATCGTTTACCTTGGCTTTTAGCTTAAATTCACCTTTATTATTAGTAGAGGTTCCTATTACTTGGTTTAGATTAACAATGTTTACTTTGTCTATTGGGTCGCTAGTTTGAGAATCTATAATTACACCCTCTACATTGTTTTTTTCTATAGAGGTATCTGCTTCTTCATTTTGAGCAAATGTTGAAGTTGAACTAATAATTAAAAAGAATAAGATTAAAAAGTGCTTCATTATCTATAGTTAGTCGTAAAAATACTAAACAAATTTTATTTTGTTGTGTTATGGGTATGTATTTGACTAAAAATTAACAAAAAAGTTTAATTGTATAGATTAAATCAATTTGTGTAGTTGTAGTTTAAATTATATCTTCAACCCAGCTATTAAGCAATCTTATGAAAATTAAATTATTCGTAATTATTTTTTTGGTATCATTTTTAACTATACAAGCTCAAAATGAGGCTAGTATATGGTATTTTGGAGAAAATGCAGGTTTAGACTTTACTAGTGGAATTCCTGTTGCATTAACAGATGGAGAATTAAACACATTTGAAGGTTGCTCTACAATTTCAGATGCTAATGGGCAGCTTCTTTTTTATACAGATGGTATTACCGTTTGGGATAAAAACCATAATATAATGCCAAATGGTACAGACCTATTAGGAGATCCTTCGAGTACGCAATCTGGTATTATTGTACCAAAACCTAATGATCCTAATATATATTACGTTTTTACTGTAGACCTTCAAGCTGGAAATGATGGGCTAAGATACTCTGAAGTCGATTTATCGTTAAACTCTGGTAATGGTGATATTAATGAGAATAAAAACATTCTATTATCGACACCAATAACTGAAAAAATTTCTGCAGTAGTACATGAAAATGGTGTAGATATTTGGGTAATTACACACGAATGGAATAGTGCTAATTTTTTGGCCTATAGAATAACACCTACAGGTATAAATCTAACACCAGTGGTTTCTACAACAGGCACTGTACATCAAGGTATTGTTAATAATACTATTGGATATTTAAAGTTTTCACCAGATGGAAAGCGACTAGCATTGGCTAATACATTTAACCCTACTTTCGTTGAAATATTCGATTTTGATACAGCCACAGGATTAGTAAGCAACCCTATACCTTTAAGTACACCTTTTTTTACTACTGATGCTGGACCTTATGGTATAGAATTTTCTCCAAGCAGTGAATTGTTATACGTAACAGATGTTGATTTTTTAGTTGGTTTATCACGAATTCATCAATTTGATATTACATTAACTAATGCAGTAGATATTATTAATTCTGATACTATCTTATTTGAGACTACTAGTGTTTTTGGTGCATTACAATTAGCTTTAGATTGTAAAATATATGTTGCAGTTGGAGATGCTACCTTTCTTGGTGCTATTGAAAACCCAAATATAGCTGGATTAGGAGCTAATTATGTGCATAATGCAGTAGATTTAAATGGTAGACTTGCAACTTTTGGTTTACCTACTTTTATACAATCTTATTTCTCTATTAGTATTTTATTTGAAAATGTTTGTTTGGGTACTTCTTCTAACTTTATTTTAAACACCTGTAGTATAATAGATTCGGTTTTATGGAATTTTGGAGATGGTAACACCTCTACATCTGAAAATCCAACGCATAATTATGCTGCTTCTGGAGATTTTAACGTTAATGTGACAATTACATCTGGATTAGATGTAATACAGGAATCAAGAGTTGTTACTGTTTACGATGCTCCAATAGTTAATGCAATAACAGATTATATTTTGTGTGATGATATTACTAATGATGATACAGCTATTTTCGATTTAACAACCAAAGATTCTGAAATATTAGGTTTGCAGTCTAACGTTCAATTTAATATAGATTATTATCCTACACAATTAGATGCAGAGAATAATACAAATGTATTAGCATCTAATTATACTAATACATCTAACAGTCAAGAAATATTTTCTAAAATATACAATGTAGATAATAATACTTGTTATGCAATTGCCTCTTTTAACTTAGTAGTTTCTCAATATCCAATAGCGAATAGTGTTAATGATATTGTATTGTGTGATGATGCTTCTGGAGATGAAGAGGAAACTATTAATCTAAGTTTATTAAATACCGAAGTACTAAATGGGCAAACAGCAGCAACTTTTAATATAACATATCATTTAACTCAAGAAGACGCTGTTAATAATACTGAAATATTACCAAATAACTACCAATCTATAAGTCAAACTATTTTTGTAAGAATAGAGAATAGTTCAAATCCTATGTGTTTTGAAACAACTTCATTTAGCGTGACAATAGACGACTTTTTTAGTCCTAATCAACCGGATAATATGTTTTTGTGTGATGATGAGAGTAACGATGGAGTAGAAGCTTTCGATTTAGTTTCTTTAGAAGAAGATTTACTAAATGGTTTACCTGGAAATTATAATGTCTCTTATTATTTATCGCAAGGCGATGCAGACAGCAATGTTAATGTAATAACTAGTCCTTACGAGAATAGCAGTAATGCTGAAGAAATATTTATAAGAATAGAAAAAACAACAAATGTATTTTGCTACCAAACACTATCTTTCTTTATAGAAGTAAAAGAAACACCTGTTTTAAATATGGAAACCGAATGGTCTGTTTGTACAAATGAAACAATCATTATTGTCGCAGACTCTGGTTACGATAACTATTTATGGTCCACAGGAGAAACTACGGCTTCAATAGAGATAAACTCTGGAGGTGTTTATACTGTTACCGCAACTAATAATTATGCAACAGTACCAACCATAAGTTGTAGTAACTCTAAAACAATTACGGTTACAGAATCTAGTAACGCTGTTTTTAATAGTGTAGAAATTGTAGATTGGACTATTAGAGAAAACGAAATTATAATTTTTGTAGATGGTATAGGAGATTACGAATATTCTTTAGACGGAGTAACCTATCAAGACAGTAATCTATTTAGCGGTTTAATGCCAGGAGAATACACCATTTTTGTAAGAGATAAATTGGGTTGTGGTGTTATAGAAGAAGAAGTCTTCCTTTTATTTTATCCGTTCTTTTTTACACCAAATAATGATACTGTAAATGATTTTTGGCAAATTAAGTTTTCAGAGTCCGAACCTAATTTAGAAATTTTTATTTTCGATAGGTATGGAAAGTTATTGACTACACTAAACCCAAGGTCTCGCGGATGGGATGGAACTTTCCATGGAAAATTAATGCCAGCTACAGATTATTGGTTTTTAGTAAAAAGACCAAACAATGGTAAAGAATATACTGGGCATTTTGCATTAAAACGATAAAAAAAATCCCAAACCATTAACGGTTTGGGATTTATATATTTACACCTTTTTTTAGTTTAATCTTTTCTTCTAGAACGACCAGATCTTGAGTGTGTAGTTTTAAATTCACCTTTATCTCTGTCTCCACCATCGCTTCGTTTAGAGCGTGTTGGGCTATTATCGCTTCCACGACGTCTATCGCTTCTGTCTCCAGAACCTTCACTACGTCTTCCGCGTCTTTCGCCACTTCCGCTTGAGCGTCTGTCTCCACCACCAGAGCGTCTTCTATCTCCACCAAATCCACCTTCACGACGTCTTCCGCCTCCACTACCAGAACCACCTCTTCCGCGACCTCCACGACTTGGTTTGTCTTCTGTGATTTCAACGTTTACAAAACGACCTTCATGTTTGTAATCTGTAAAGAATGCTAATACTTTCTCTTGGTGTTCTTTTTCGGTATTAAAGAAAGAGAACGTGTCTTTACAATCTACTTTAAAGACATCGTCACGACCTAAGTCTAAGACTTCTTTTAAGAAATCTTTTAATTTCATCCAATCGAAACCATCTTTTTCTCCAACGTTAATAAAGTAACGTGCAGCACTTCCGCTAGATTGCCTGCCAGAATCTCTTCCAGAGTCGCCTCCAGTAACATTAAGATTTTTAGATTTTTGGTAGTAGTTATAGAATCTTGAAAATTCTGCAGAGAAGAATTTTTTAATTAATTCTTCTTTGCTAGTCTCTTCAAATAAGGCATTGATATCTTCTAAGTACTTATCAATTTCTTCACTAACTTGAGTTTCATGAATCTTCTTTGCCGAAGACATTAACTGTACTTCGCAAATAGCCATTCCGTTAGGAACTTCTTTTAACTCAAACTTTTTATTAATAATACGTTCAATACTTTTTAAACGTCTTAATTCACTTCTTGAAACAATAACCATAGATATACCAGTTTTTCCGGCACGTCCAGTTCTACCAGAACGGTGTGTATATGTTTCTATTTCATCACTTAATTGGTAGTTAATTACGTGTGTAATATCGTCCACATCAATACCACGAGCCGCAACATCTGTTGCAACTAGCATTTGTATTTGACGATTTCTAAATTGCTTCATCACAATATCACGTTGATTTTGGGATAAATCACCATGTAAAGCTCCAGCACTATAACCGTCTTCGATTAAGTTCTCTGCTACTTTTTGAGTATCACGTTTTGTTCTACAAAATATTACTGAAAATATATTTGGATTAGCATCTGCTAAACGTTTTAAAGCTTGGTAACGATCGCGAGCGTTAACCATGTAGTATTCGTGAGATACTGTATTTGTACTCTGGTTTTTATGACCAACAGTAATCTCTTGAGGATCATTCATGAATTTTCTAGCAATTGTAGAAACTTCTTTAGGCATTGTTGCCGAGAATAACCATGTGTTTTTATCGTCTGGTGTTCCAGAAAGAATATCTGTGATATCTTCCTTGAAACCCATGTTTAGCATTTCATCTGCTTCATCTAAAACCGAATATTGGATTTTAGTGATATCAACTAAGCGACGCTTAATCATATCCTTCATTCTACCAGGAGTAGCGACTATAATTTGTGCACCACGTTTTACCTCACGTGCTTGATCTGTAATACTTGATCCACCATATATAGCAACAACGTTTAAGCCTTTTAAGTGCTTTCCGTAGGCTTTCATTTCGTTTGCAATTTGCAAACAAAGCTCACGCGTAGGAGATAGTATTAGACCTTGCGTAGTACGACTAGCAATGTCTATTTTTTGTAACATTGGAAAACCAAATGCTGCAGTTTTTCCAGTTCCAGTTTGCGCTAAGGCTACTAAATCTGTTTCTTCGTTTAATAAAATTGGGATTGCTTTTTCTTGTACTTCAGATGGTGTTTCGAAACCTAAATCTGTAATACCTTTTAAAAGATCTTCGTTAAGACCTAATTCTTGGAATGTGCTCATTCTTTTTTATGTATTTCAATGTCAATCTATTTGGGTGTTACGAATAGAAGTGCATTGAACATACTTAACCTAAAACTTCTAGTAACACATCCTCACTCTGAGGAGTCTATTTTAACGCTTTTGCGTTTTCAAGGTGCAAAGGTACATAATAATATTAGATATTCAATTTTAGGGTTTATAAGTATAGTAAAGTTACTTGTAGAGTAGAAGAGCACAAAATGACTGAAGGCATACTAAAAAAAGTATAAAGTTTATTTGTTAGCTGTAGTTATTTTACCTTATATGGCATGGTTTTTAATTTTCCTGCTATATAATTAATGGTCTTTTTTGAAATGTTTAAATCTTTAGCAATTGTTCTCCAATTAAGAAAACTTTGATTTATTTCGTTAATTATTTTTTTTGGATTTTTAATAGAATATTCTTTTGCTACATGAAGAATATCTTCTAAGCTAAAGTCTTTATTTTTACCGTTTATTGATAGAAAATGTGGCGTAATCCTATTAAAGTTCTCGTTATAGCTAAATGTTAAATCATACGCTGGAGACAAATTCCATTCTCCATTTTCCTTCATATTAAAGCCAAAATTTTTAGTATGGTCATCTACATTTCTACCAATAACATTAAAAATCATTATTTTAAATAATTGTTCTTTATCAGTATAATCCAGCTTCATTTTATTTAATAAGGTGAATATTTGTTCATAAGAATAAGTGTTGGGCAATTTAAAATTCATTCCAGCAAAAGCATGTAAGGTCTGCGTATGAAGTTTATATCCATTAATACGATCAAACCTTTTAGTTATAAAATAAGAATCATTTTCAAATTCCTTTAATTCTGAATCCATAATGATAATTTTAGATGCTTTCGCCATGAGGTAATATGCATATTCAATTTTACCTCTTTCTTTATCAGATTCTAAACCTATATCTCTATTAAATTTTAAAATCCAACTATCTTGGTTCTTTAATGGTAAGTTGTCACCTCTATAAATATTGCCAGTTTTATTATCAATATTAATTAAAACTTTTGGTTGTGCTCCTCCTGGCGATGTTCCTATATAGAAAAGGTTTGCCATATCATCTATATTAGCTACTGGTTTGTTTTTTAGTAGCGCTATAGATAGGTCGTTTAGTTTTTTTAAGTTTAATATTTTGGTGCCTGTTTGTTCGTGTTTTGCAGGTCTAAATTCTAAAGCACCCATTCCTCGATTACCTATATAAGCTAATTTTTCTATTGGAGTTAAGTCTCTATAGTTTTTACCTTCTTTTTCAAGATATTTTGAAAATAACTCTGTACCAAACTTATCTGGTAGTGAATCTGAAATAAAAAGTGGAAGCCCTTTATTTGTGTCAGATAATAAACTAACCTCACTACTATACTCTAGCTTTTGAACCGAAGAGATTATTTTTTTTGATGTTGGGTTTATTATAGGTGATAATTCAATTTTACGTCTAACAAAACTATTAGCATATTCAAAAGTGCTGGTATTCTTTGTTTCATTCCAAACAATAACACCTATAAGATTGTCCCATATAATTACTTCTAGTAAATTCATTTTTTATAACCTCCTCTTTTTTTCTTCTTTTTTTCTTTTTCATAAATTTCCATTGGAGATAATTCATATTCTTCCTCTTTTAGAAAGAATTCAAATTCACCCAATAACTCAAGTGATCTAGAAATTGCGATTAATGATGCTATCGAGAAATTTCTTCCTTTTTCAATTCCTGCAATAGAACTTCTGCTCATACCAGTTTTTTGAGCTAATTCAGTTTGTGATAATCCAGCATTTACACGTAATGCACTAAGTTTTTTACTCCATTTTCGTATTAGCTCTTTGTCAGAATAAGCGTAGTATTTATTTTCCATACTCAAATGTACTACAAACAGGTCAATAAAGCAAATAAATGAATTTAATGTCCTTTTTGTGATACAAATTTAAAATAATTTAATGTGAAGTAATGCGGAAATAAATAAGCCAGCTGTAGGCAGAAAATGAGTATGCTATTGATGTTTTGTTTGGGTGGTTTTTGCTTGTAGTATAATGTGGTTTTGTGTTTGAATTATCGTTAAATATATGGCAAGTTGGGTAGAAAATAAGCGATTACTTTCGGTTTAGCAACAAGCCAAATCCTTTGTATTTTGTTTTAATTTTTCTCTTTTAATACCAAATCAAAAGATTTGACGACTTTGCAAATGGACAATGACTTTTTGATTAAATACTAATCGCCCAATTTGCTATATATAGTGTTAACAATAGTTACTCTTGTTCTTCACCATTAACATATGAGATTTCTTTTATTAGGTTCCCACTAATATCATACTTTTTCAGTATTCCATTACCATTTTTTAAAGTGCCGATATCTAGATCATTTCCTTTTCCATCAAAGCAAGACGTTACGTTAATCAATTTGCCAGTTGTCCAGTATTTAATTTGATATGTTTGACCATTTTTATGATATGATTTCCATTCTCCATCTGGGTTTGCATTTATATAAACTCCACTATCTTTCAATTGTCCATTTTCGTGATAATATTTCCATAAACCATTATAATTTTTTTCATTTATCACCTCACCACTTTTCTTTAGATTTCCATTTTCAAAATAAAATTTCCATATTCCGGTAGGTTTACCGTGTTCGTAAGGTCCTATTTCTGACAGCTGACCATTTTTATGAAAATATTTACCATTTCCAATTAGGAAGTTATTTTCATAATTCGCTCTAAATTTTAATACTCCATTTTCATAATAAGTCTTTTTTTCTCCAACTACTTTTTCATTTTCGTCATGATGTAAAATTTCTTTTAATACTCCATTTTCATAAAAAGCTTTCCATTCTCCAATTCTTTTACCATTTTTGAATTGTCCTGTTACCGATAATTGTCCGTTATCATAATGCTTTTTGTAAATCTCTATATTATCACAGGAAAGAAAAAGGATTAGAATAGAAGAGAGAAATATTTTTTTCATAATTATTGTTAACGTGTCCATCGATATGAAATCGTTTAAATGTTTTACACCAAACGATAGCTTAATTAAGAAGTTAGCCTATTTTTTTGATAAAGTGAAGTCTTATAAAGTGCTCAAAAATTCAACTAATAAAGTCACAGCCTTCCCACGATGTCCAATTTTATTCTTCAATTTTAAATCTATTTCAGCAAACGTTTCGGTGTAACCATTTGGCATAAAAATAGGATCGTAACCAAAACCTTTTTCTCCTTTTTTGTTTGTAGTTATTTCACCTTTGCAAATTCCAGTAAACGTTTCTAGGTTTCCGTTGAGGTGTAAAGCCACAACTGTTTTAAACAGAGCGTTTCGGTTTGGTTTATTTTTTAAGTTTTTTAAAAGTAAATCCATATTATCATTCGCATCGCGTTTTGGTCCTGCATAACGTGCGCTATAAACACCTGGTTCGTTATTTAAAGCTTCTACTTCTAAACCTGTATCGTCTGCAAAGCAATCGTAACCATAATGTTGTTTTACGTATTCTGCTTTTTGTATGGCATTACCAATAATAGTGTCTTGGGTTTCTGGTACATCTTCAAAACAACCAATGTCTTTTAAACTTAATAGTTTTATGTGTGGCGGAATTAAAGATTGTACTTCTTTTAATTTATTTAGATTGTTTGTAGCGAATACAAGTTGCATGTGTTTAGTTTTTTTAAAAGTAAAAATACAATTTACTTAAAAGTATCATTGAATAAGTGTAACGTTTTTAATAAATAAAGACAGATTAGGTATATCTTAGTAAACATTAAAACTATAAACTTACCAAAAACTAGAACCATGAAAAAATGTATTAGTCTATTATGTATTGTATTGTTTATGTCTTGTAACGATGCTGAGTATTCAAAGAATATTATTGGCGAGTGGGAATGTGCAAGCTGGATAGTTGAAGCGACAGGTAATGATAATTGTAATGATAACGTTACTTTTACATTTAATGCAGATAAAACCTATAGTTCTAAAATACAATCCACAGATACTACAGGAAGTTATAAAATAGAAAACGGTTTGTTGTATTCTACACCTAAAGAAAAAATGGAGATTGCAGTAGAAATAAATACACTAACTACAGATACTTTAGAATTTATAATGAGTCGTTCTGGAAATAAAGAAATTATGACACTTGTAAAGAAGTAACTTAGCGATGATGATAAGGCTCATTCTTCAAAATAGTAAAACCTCTATACAATTGCTCGATAACAAATAAACGTACCATTTGGTGAGAAAAGGTCATTTTCGAGAGTGATATTTTTCCTTTGGCTTTATTATAAATGTCTTCAGAGAATCCATAAGGTCCACCAATAACGAAAACAAGTTGTTTAATTCCAGAATTCATGTGCTTTTGTAAATAATTAGAAAAGCCAACACTATCGTGTTGTTTGCCGTTTTCATCTAGAAGAATTAAAACATCAGTTGCGCTAAGCTTCTTTAAAATAAGTTCGCCTTCTTTCTGTTTTTGTTGCGCTTCGCTTAAGTTTTTAGAATTTTTAATATCAGGAATAATTTCTAAATTAAAGGTAATATAAAAACCCAAACGCTTTGTGTACTCGTCTATTAAAGCTTGAAGCTGCTTATTATCTGTTTTGCCAATGGTAATGAGTTTAATAGTCATACGCCAAAGGTAAAACTTTTTAGAATTTGGAAATTGAAAATTTCATTTTTTTGATTTGCAATCATTATTTTAGCTAAAACAATTTTTTACCCATGATTTCTAAAGAACAATTTAATAAAGAAATAGAATTAATAATCGCTAATGCCATTCGTGAAGACGTAGGTGATGGAGACCACAGTTCTCTATCGTGTATTCCAGCTACTGCTCAAGGAAAAGGAAAACTTTTAGTTAAAGACAACGGCATAATTGCAGGCGTTGAATTTGCAAAACAAGTGTTTGCTTATGTAGATCCTGAAATGAAAGTTGAAACACTAATAGAAGATGGAAGTGATGTAAAATATGGAGACATTGTTTTTTATGTAACAGGAGCTTCACAATCTATATTAAAAGCAGAACGTCTAGTGCTTAACGCTATGCAGCGTATGAGTGCTATTGCCACAAAAACTAAGCTATTTGTAGATTTATTAGATGGCACAGAAACTAAAATTCTAGATACACGTAAAACCACTCCAGGAATTCGTGCTTTAGAAAAATGGGCAGTTAAAATTGGAGGAGGAGAGAACCATAGGTTTGCGCTTTACGATATGATTATGCTTAAAGATAACCACATAGATTTTGCAGGTGGAATTACAAAAGCCATTGAGAAAACTCAAAATTATTTAAAGGAAACCAATCGCGATTTAAAAATTATTGTTGAGGCTAGAGATTTAAACGAAATTGAAGAGATTCTTAAAACCGATGGTGTTTATAGAATTTTAATAGATAACTTTAATTACGAAGACACCAGAACTGCTGTAAAACTAATTGGTGATCAATGTTTAACCGAAAGCTCTGGTGGAATTAACGAAAAAACAATTAGAGATTATGCGCTTTGTGGTGTAGATTATATCTCATCTGGTGCATTAACGCACTCGGTTTATAATTTAGATTTAAGTTTAAAAGCGGTAGATTAATGCCAGAAACTAAAGAACAGGAATTAATAGAAGAAAAAGGTGTTGAAAAACAGCTTAAAGAGCAGCAATTAAAACAAAAATTGCTTAAAATTCCTGTACTTAATATTGTAATAAAATTACTAAGTAAAATAAAGTTACCAGGATTAGAAGGCTTGTCGCTTTACGATTTGTTGGAATTATACATTATTGGTATTGCTAAAGGAGCATTAACAACTAGAGCAAGTGCAATAGCTTATAGTTTTTTTACTGCTTTGTTTCCGTTTTTTCTTTTTATTGTTATTGTAATTCCCAGTATTCCAAAAGATGGATTTGAAGGTGATTTTTTAGTGTTTTTAGAATCTTTTTTACCAGAAGCGATTTCAGATTTTTTTTCAGATAATATTTTTAATGCCCTTAAAGATAAAAACAGTAATACAGGTTTGTTATCCACCGTTTTAGTAGTTGCAATTGTTTTAATGACAAATGGCGTAAATGCGTTGTTTTCTGGGTTCGAAAATTCGTACCATCAGCAGCTCACTAGAAATGCAATCAAACAATATTTATTTGCAATGGGTGTTGCTTTAATTCTATCACTACTCTTAATTTTAACGGTTGCAGTTTTAGGATATTTTCAAATTTATGTTGTAGATAATACGTTAGCCTTTTTAAAGGGATACGGTTACGAATCTAGACGAGAAGCCGATTTTTGGGCTAGAGTAGCACAATACAGTTTCTTTGTAATTATTACGTTTCTAGCCACAGCTACACTCTATTACTTAGGTACAAGAGAAGGTAGAAAAGCTAAGTTTTTCTCTGTTGGTGCATTGTTTACCACTATTTTAATTTTAGTAACATCTTACTTGTTTGGTATTTATATTGAAAACTTTTCAAGTTATAATAAGCTGTATGGTTCTATTGGTGCACTATTAATATTGTTATTTTACCTTTGGTTAAATGCTAATATTTTATTGCTTGGTTTCGAGCTAAATATGTCAATAATGAATTTAAAAAAGCAACAAAAAAATGAATAAATATATATTAATTATTGCCTTTTTATTTTCTTTTTCGGCAAACGCACAAGACATTTTAGGAAAGTGGGTAACAATAGATGATCAAACCAAAGAGAAAAAGTCTGTTGTAGAAATTTTTGAAAGAGACGGAAAAATTTTTGGTAAAATTATCGAGATTTTTGATGCTACAAAAAGAGACTTTCCATGTATAAAGTGTGAAGGTTCAGATTATAATAAACCTATTTTAGGCTTAGAAATAATTAAAAACATGAAAAAGGATGGCGAATATTATAAAAAAGGTACTGTTGTCGATCCACAAAACGGAAAAGTTTACAAACTACGATTAAGCTTAGATGATGATAATACAGACGTATTATTAGTTAGAGGTTATATTGGTTTCTTTTATCAAACTCAATATTGGGAACGCGTTATAGAGTAAGCAGTTATCAGTAAGCAGTTATCAGTATTAATACTTGGTATTTGTTTTAGATTTAATAAATTTTCAATAATAAAATAATTTCATTGAGCCATTTCATAGACGTCATATTAGCCATTCCATTAGAAAAAATGTTCACGTACAGCATTACAAAAGCTGAGTCTGAGTTTTTAAAAGTTGGTATGCGTGTTTCTGTGCCTTTTGGCAAAACCAAAATTCATACAGGATTAGTTGGTGGAATACATACAAATGCACCTCTAATTTATGATGCTAAAGAAATCCATCAAATTTTAGACGAAACACCAATTGTAACCACAAAACAGCTAGAATTTTGGCAATGGATTGCAAAATACTACATGTGTACTGTTAGTGAAGTTATGCGTGCAGCTTTACCAAATGCTTTTATTTTAGAAAGTGAAACACTAATAAGTAGAAACCTTAAAAAGGAAATAAAAGATACCGATTTAAAGGATGATGAGTATTTGGTTTTTGAAGCTTTACATCACCAATCTACATTAAAGATTCAAGAGATTTCTAATATTCTTGATAAAAAGAATGTGCTTCCAGTAATTAAACGATTAATAGATAAAGAGGTTATTTTACTTCAAGAAGAAATTTACGATAAGTACAAGCCTAAATATGTTAGGTATGTAAAACTGCATGCAGAATATACAAGCGAAGTTGGTTTGCATCAATTATTAGACGATTTAAGTCGCGCCGAAAAGCAAAGACAGGTCGTTATGACTTTATTTTCAATTTCTGCAAAAACGAAGAAGCCAGTAAAAGTAAAAGCGTTAGTAGAGCAGAGTGGAAGTTCAACTGCAATTGTAAAAGCATTAATAGATAAAGGTGTTTTAGAAGAATACCATATTCAAACAGATCGTGTACAGTATGAAGGCGAAGAAAACGAAGACACCAAAGCCTTAAACGAATACCAAACCGAAGCACTAAAGCAAATAGAAACATCTTTTGAAACTCAAAATGTTGTATTGCTACATGGTATTACCTCTTCAGGAAAAACAGAAGTTTACGTTAAACTTATAGAATCTGTTTTAGCAGAAGGAAAACAAGTATTGTACTTATTACCAGAGATTGCTTTAACTACGCAATTAGTAACACGACTACAAAACTATTTTGGAGATCAGGTTGCTGTGTTTCACAGTAAGTATTCTGCTCATGAGCGTGTTGAGGTTTATAATAATGTGTTGGGTAATTCCGCGAAAGCGAAAATAATTTTAGGAGCGCGTTCTTCTATATTTTTGCCATTTCACAGTTTAGGATTAATAATTGTAGACGAAGAGCATGAGCAATCTTTCAAGCAATTTGATCCTGCACCACGTTATCATGCAAGAGATGCTGCCATAGTTTTGGCACATTTACACCAAGCAAAAACAGTGTTAGGTAGTGCAACACCAAGTTTGGAAAGTTATAATAACGCAATAGATAAAAAATACGGATTAGTAGAAATAAACCGTCGTTATAATAATGTGCAACTGCCAGATATCGAGTTAGTAGATATTGCAGATAAGCACAAAAAGAAACGTATGAAAGGTCATTTTAGCGATAGAATGATCGAGGAAATTACCGAAGCTTTAGACGAAGGTTATCAAATTATTCTATTTCAAAACAGAAGAGGTTATTCGCCAATTGTAGAGTGTAATACTTGTGGTCATTCGCCACAATGTCCTAATTGCGATGTTAGTTTAACCTATCACCAATATAGAAAACAACTGCGTTGTCATTATTGTGGTCACACTAATGCTATGCTGCAAAAATGTATGGCTTGTGGTACACACAACCTAGATACCAAAGGTTTTGGTACAGAGCAAATAGAAAGTGAAGCAAAAACACTATTTCCAAAAGCTAAAGTGGCACGAATGGATTTAGATACCACACGAGGAAAATACGGTTACGAGAAAATAATTACAGCTTTAGAGCAACAAGAAATAGATGTTTTAGTAGGCACACAAATGCTTACCAAAGGTTTAGATTTTAGAAACGTTAAGCTTGTTGGAATTATGAATGCAGATAATCTCCTTAATTTTCCAGATTTTAGAGCACATGAGCGTAGTTTTCAACTCATGTTACAAGTTTCTGGTCGTGCTGGAAGAACTAAAAAACGTGGTAAAGTATTAATTCAAACCTATAATCCGTATCATAAAATTTTACAGCAAGTATCTATCAACGATTATCTTGGCATGTTTAAAGAGCAATTACAAGAACGACGTGATTTTAAATATCCACCATTTTTTAGGTTAATTAAAGTAACGTTAAAACATAGAGACTATAATAAGGTAGAAACTGCAAGCGATTGGTTAGCAAAATCTTTAAGGCAAGTTTTTAAAGCTAATATTTTAGGACCAGAATTTCCGCCAGTGTCTAGAGTTAGAAATCAGTATTTAAAAAATATTTTGATTAAAATACCACAACAGCAATCTTTAGGTAAAACAAAAGAAGCAATTAAAAAAATTAATTCAAGCTTTGAAGCTATTGGAGCTTTTAAAGGTGTTCGTGTTATTATAAATGTAGATAATTATTAATGTAATAGTAATTTGGTTTCAAATTGTGTGATTGCATTAATTTTGCTGAAGAATGGAATTTTTTCTGTCATTCCTATTCCTGCGAAGGCAGGAATCCACTTTAAGTCTTAATTTTATTCTAGATTCCTGCCTTGGCAGAAATGACAAGTAGAATTTAGTTTAAACAAAAAAACCACGCTTTCAAGAAGGATTTTAAATCTATAAAATTTGTTTCAGTTTAAATATTATTTAAAGCATCAACAAGTAATGTTTTTTTATTTCTACTTAAAGGAATTT
>NZ_JALZVX010000074.1 GCF_023299985.1 Lacinutrix sp.
GATTTATCATTTACGGTCTCGGCAAAAAATTATTTTGTAGCAGTAAAGCATAGAAACCACTTAGGGATTATGACTGCTAACACTATAGCATTATCTGATGCAGCTGCAACAGTAGATTTTACAGACGCAACAAACCAAATTACCTTTGGTACAAATGCGCAAACTACTTTTAGTGTTCCAAGTGGAGCAACAGCAATGTGGGCTGGAAATGCTAATAACGATACTGTAATTCAAGCTTTAGGAACGAACTCTGATAATCCTAGTGTTTTAACTGAAGTATTGTCTGATCCAGGTAATTTCTTTGGTTTCCCAACATTCGTTATTAATGGATATAACGATAAAGATTTGAATATGGATTCTCAAACGCAAGCTTTGGGATCTAATTCTGATAGACCACTTATACTTCAAAATACAGTAGCACACCCAGGGAATTTCTTTGGTTTTACTACTTTTGAAATTCAAGAACAATTACCAGAAAATTAATTATAGATATTTACTAAATACTCAACTACTATTAAATTTATTATTATGAATAAAATTACATTACCAAAGCTTATACTTTTATTATTTTGTTTTTTTTCAATGCAATTAAATGCACAAGACGGTTACAAGTATACATTGGTTTATAACGGAGGAGTAAGTTTTTCTGTTGGAGCAGTACCAAATGCTAGTACGAGTACATCTATACCTGTGCCTAATCAATATGCATTTACAATAACACTTCCAGACGGGATAACAGCAAGTATAACATCTTCATTGGGCAGTCCTACGGCTACTTTTTTTGATGGAAGCGCTTCTATTGTTGGAATGCCTCAAATTGATGGCTATGTTATAGCGGCAGATTTAACAGGTAGTGGAATTAACTTTCCAGCGCTTTCTGATGGAATCACTACTACTATTGTTACTTTCGATTTGAGTAGTATTACTAATGCTTCAGGTGGTTCACTTGAAATTGTAGACCTTGGGAATACTTTGTTAAATATACCAGGTTTAGGTTCAGCTTTTGTTCCTGCTTTATTAGTCGATTTAGATGATGGTCTTGGTATTGTTGATGTGCTTGATCCTACAGATAATGGCGTTACTGCTCCTTCTTCTTTTTTGCTTAATACATTAAGTACTCCAACTGTAGAGTTGGTTGGTGTTTCATTATATCCTAATCCAGCAACAGATGTTGTAAATATTAAAGGTTTAGAGAATAACTTAAAAAGTATTGAAGTTTATAATATTGCAGGACAAAAAGTAATTGCTACTACTAATAATAATTTAAAAACAATAAATATTAGTCAATTAGAAGCTGGAGTTTACTTTGTAAATCTATATACAGAAAATGCAAGTAAAACAATTAAATTAATTAAAAAGAAATAAGCTTTATATATTACATTTTAATTAAAGTATTAAAACCATTCAAAGTAATTTGAATGGTTTTTTTTATGTAATAGTGTGTCGTTTTTTATTCAAAGTCAAGTTGAAATAAGTAATGATTTTGCATAAAAAAAACCTATCCTCTTAATTCTAAGTTGATAGGTTTTATATGTAATAATATTTTAGAAATTAATCTCTAAAAATAGTCTGTTTTCTATCTGGTCCTACAGAAACAATTGTAATAGGAATTTCTAATTCTTTTTCAAGGAAATCTATATAATCATTTAATGCTTTTGGTAGTTGAGAATATTCAGTCATACCTGTTAAGTCTTCACTCCAACCTTTAAAATCGGTATAGATAGGTTCAACATTTTCTGGTTCGATGTTAAACGGTAAATGTTCTATAGTTTCACCTTTATATTTATAAGCAGTTGCTACTTTTAAGGTTTTAAAACCAGAAAGCACATCACTTTTCATCATCATTAATTTTGTCACACCATTAACACGACATGTGTATTTAAGTGCTACTAAATCTAACCAACCACAACGTCTTGCTCTACCAGTTACAGCGCCAAATTCTTGACCAACTCTAGCCATTTCTTCTCCATCGGCATCAAACAATTCTGTTGGAAAAGGACCAGAGCCAACACGAGTAGTGTAGGCTTTAAAAATACCAAAAACGTCTTTTATTTTGTTAGGTGCAATACCTAAACCAGTACATGCTCCAGCAGCAGTTGTGTTAGAAGAGGTTACAAATGGATAGGTTCCAAAATCAATATCTAAAAGAGAGCCTTGAGCGCCTTCTGCTAGAATCGTTTTACCATCTTTTAGCGCTTGGTGTAAATAAGCTTCACTATCTATAAATTGTAATTCTTTTAAACGTTCTACAGACTCGAAAAATTCAATTTCCATTTCTTCTAAATCATATTGCACATCTACATTATAGAAATCAATCATTGCTTCATGTTTGTTTGCTAAAGCTCTGTATTTTTCTTTCCAGTTTGGCATTTCTAAATCACCAACACGAATACCGTTTCTGCCAGTTTTATCCATATAAGTTGGACCAATACCTTTTAAAGTAGAACCAATTTTGGCTTTACCTTTAGAAGCTTCACTAGCAGCATCTAGTAAACGATGTGTTGGTAAAATTAAATGTGCTTTACGAGACACAATTAATTTAGCTTTATAATCAATATTAAACTGATCTAAACCTTCTAATTCTTTAATAAATACTACAGGATCGACAACTACGCCATTTCCAATAATATTCATAGATTGCTTATGGAAAATTCCAGAAGGAATTGTTCTCAATACGTGTTTTATACCATCGAATTTAAGTGTATGTCCAGCATTTGGACCACCTTGAAAACGTGCGATAATATTGTAATTTTTGGTTAAAACATCGACAATTTTTCCTTTGCCTTCGTCTCCCCATTGTAAACCTAGTAGTAAATCTACTGCCATAGTAGTTAATTGTTTTTAGTTGATTTTCGGTTACCGTAAAAATATAGTGAGTGGTTTGTAATTTCGATATCAAAAACCTCCTCAATTGTTTTTTTTATAGATTGAATTCTTGGATCGCAAAACTCGATAACTTCACCAGTATCTGTTAATATAACATGATCGTGTTGCTTATCGAAGTACGATTTTTCGTAGTGCGCCTGGTTTTTTCCAAATTGGTGTTTACGAACCAAACCACAGTCTAACAATAATTCTATAGTATTATAAAGAGTAGCACGACTAACGCGATACTTTTTGTTTTTCATTTTTAAATACAAAGATTCTATATCAAAATGCTCTTTATTGTTGTAGATTTCTTGAAGTATAGCGTAGCGTTCTGGTGTTTTTCTATGACCATTGCTTTCTAAAAAAACTGTAAAAACATTTTTTACTATCTCTTGATTTTTTGTATCTGTATTTGTGCTCATAATTTAAGTAGCAAATTTACATATTTTTTTGAGGTAATTCTATAATTTTGAACCTTAGAATAATGTGTTATCAAGCAGTTATTAACAAGAATTAATTTATAACATCAAACATAAGTATTAATCTTAATCTAATAGTTAAAATGGTATTAAACACGTGAAACCTTATCTATGCCATTAATTTTCTTCAAATTATCTATTAATTTTTTAAGTAAAGTTTTGTTTTTTACTTTCACATTTATTTTTCCAGAAAAGATACCATGATTACTTTGAAAGCTTATACTAGTCATGTTTACATGCATGTTTTCAGAAATTACCTTAGTAATATCATTTACTAATCCTAAATTATCGATTCCTGATAGGTTAATATTTGCTTGGTATTCTTGTTTAGAAGAATCAATCCATTTTGCAAGCATTATTCTGTAGGCATAATTAGATTGCATGCTTAGTGCGTTTGGGCAATTTTTTTTATGCACTTTTATACCGTCATTAATAGTTAAAAAACCAAATACATCATCTCCAGGAATTGGGTTGCAACATATTGCAAGCTTGTAATCTAGGGTTTCTTCTTCTTTACCAAAAACCAGCATATCGTAGTGATTGGTAACTTCCTCTTTAGCAAGCTCTTCTTTAGAAACCGAGTTTTTTCGATTCATTTTATTCTTAAAAAAACTAACTAAAGCGTTACTTCTGGAAGCAGCATAATCTTTTAGCATAGGATTACTTATTGTACCAATAGCAACACGGTAAAATAAATCTAAACTTGTTTTAAGTTTAAAATGATTAACCATTTCGTTAACCGATTTTTCGTTAAGCGAAATTTTAAGTTGCTTTAATTTTCTACGTAAAATTTCTTTACCATCTTCTGCAATTAGTTTTTCGTCCTCACGCAATAATGATTTTATTTTACCTCTTGCACGAGACGTTGTAGCATAATCTAGCCAGTTAGGATTAGGTTTTACATTTTCACTTGTTAGTATATCTACTTGGTCTCCACTATTAAGTTCATGACTTAAAGGCATTAGTTTACCATTTACTTTTGCACCTCGTGTTTTCATACCTACTTCTGTATGAATACTAAAAGCAAAATCTAAAGGTGTTGCACCTTTTGGTAAAGATTTTAATTCTCCTTTTGGTGTAAAAACAAAAATTTCTTTAGAGTAGAGGTTTAATTTAAACTGCTCTACAAAATCTACGGCATTTGTAGATGGATTTTCTAGAGCTTCTTGAAGTCTATTAATCCACATGTCGAGATTGTCTTCTTTATCGTCTTTGTTTTTGTATTTGTAGTGCGCTGCATAACCTTTCTCTGCAATCTCATTCATGCGCTCACTTCTAATTTGTACTTCTACCCAACGTCCTTTGGGACCCATTACGGTAATATGAAGCGCTTCATAACCTGTAGATTTTGAAGAAGAGATCCAATCTCGTAATCGTGTGGGATTTGGTATAAAATGGTCTGTTACTACAGAATAGATTTTCCAAGCTAGAAATTTTTCATTTTCTTTATCCGTTTTGTAGATTATTCTTACTGCAAATTTATCGTAAACTTCATCGTAAGTAACGCCTTGTTTTTCCATTTTTCGTTTTATAGAAAAAATAGATTTTGGACGCCCTTTAATTTCGTAGTTTAAATTCTCTTTATCTAAAGATGTTTTAATTACGCTGTTAAATTCTTGAATGTAAAGATCTTGTTCTTGTTTGCTTTCTTTTGTTTTAAGTAGAATATCGTTATAAACTTCGGGTTCTGTATATTTTAAACTTAAGTCTTCAAGTTCGGTTTTAACATTATAAAGTCCAATTCTATGCGCTAAAGGCGCATAAATATATAACGTTTCGCTAGCAATTTTAATTTGTTTGTCTGGACGCATAGCATCCATGGTTTGCATGTTGTGAAGTCTGTCGGCAATTTTAATAATAATCACACGAACATCATCATTAAGTGTGAGTAGCATTTTTCTAAAATTCTCTGCTTGAAGCGAGACATCCATGTCCTTCTCCTTACTTAGAGATGATATTTTTGTTAAACCATCTACAATTCTAGCAACGGTTTCTCCAAATAAGCCTTCGATGTCATTTACTGTATAATCGTCACTATCTTCTACAACATCGTGAAGTAAAGCCGCAGCAATAGAAGTGGCATCTAAGCCAATTTCTGAAGCTACAATACGAGCCACAGCAATTGGATGAAAAATATAAGCTTCTCCACTTTTTCTGCGTTGCGTTTTATGTGCATCTACAGCAACTTCAAAGGCTTTACGAATTAGTTTCTTATCGTCTGTAGAGAGCAATGTATAACTAACCTTTAAAAGATTTTTATAGGCTTTAGCAATTGCAGCATTTTCATTTTCAATTTCTACTTCTGTCATAAGAATTAAAAGTAAGAATTAAATATGAATGCGCAAGCGGTTTCTTTTTATTTTTTGTATGAAGAAATAATAGCTAATAAAATAAGATGATATCGATTTTATTCTTCCTTGTAAACTTCTAAATTTAAACCCAATCCGTAATTGTTTAATCCCACTTTTAATAGGTTAGATTTGGCCACGTTTTGTTTGTCGAAAAGTGTCCATTGTCCATTGTTTAAAAAAATACGCCTTACAAAGGTTCTTTTTTCTGGAATTTGATCTGTAAAAGGTAAGAGCGGTCTAAACGTAGTCGATACTTTTACTATACCACGTTTTGTTTTAATTTCTTGGTATTTTTTATTGGGTAATAATTTTCCATTAGCATCTGTGTAGCCTAATACTTGAAGAGAAATAAATAAGCCGTTTTTAGGCATGTAGATATCATACTCTGTGACATCGAATTCTAAAATTTTCTCATTTTTTTCATTTGCAATAAAAACTACATTTTCATATGTTAATACATCACCAGGTAATCCATTATTGTTTTTGTAAAAATTAACCTTAAATAAGGTTGAAAATGGTCTTTTTTTAGAGGTCTTTCTTTTACGCTTGTCCCAATCTTTAGCTTCAACTTTTATTGGTATTTGCAAACTAGAGAGACGTTGTGTTTTGGTTGAGCTATTAGGAAAATAAACAGCAATTTCACTCTCTATAGTTGGTAGCCAACATTTGTAATAATCTTCGTGAACGGTTGGTTTTATTTTCTCAATTTTAAATTTGCCTTTTGGCTTGCTTAAAAAAACTTCGTCAAGCGTGTTTATACTTGAATTCATTACTATTGTTTTAGGTAAATTTAGAGTCGCCAATTTTAAATCCTTAAAACCAATGGCAGAAATAAACAACGAATCTATATCCTTGTATAATTTTTTTGTGAAGAAAAATTGTCCAGCATCGTCTGCAAATAAACCATTACCATTACCAAAAGAAATGGTAGCGTAGGATACAGGTTCTTCTTCAGTTTCGGAAACAATAGTTGTATTTTGCGCTTTTGTAATAAAAGAACAAAAACAAAATAGAACGAGGTATAAGTATTTTAATTTCAAAATGAATGTTTTGTATTAAAAATCAAAAAGTATTCCAAAGCTATTATTTTGAAGCTTCTACCCAATTATCAATTTTAGTTTCTAGTAAAGCTAATGGCACACAACCAGTTTCTAATACTTGATTATGAAACTTAGCAATATCAAATTTATCACCCAACTCTTTTTCTGCTTTCGCTCTTAATTCTCTAATTTTAAGTTGACCAATTTTGTAAGATAGCGCTTGACCAGGATTTGCCATATAACGTTCTATTTCTGAAATAATTCCTGCTTCGCTTTCTGCTTCGTGATCTAAAGAATATTGAATGGCTTGTTCGCGCGTCCAACCTTTAGCATGCATTCCAGTATCCACTACTAAACGGATTGCACGATGCATTTCCATACCTAACATACCAAAATACTGGTAAGGATCTGTGTATAAACCAAGTTCTTTACCTAGAGATTCGCAATACAAAGCCCAACCTTCTCCATAAGCACTATACCATAATGTTTTACGAAATTTTGGTAAATCTGTATCTTCTTGTTGTAATGATATTTGGTAATGGTGTCCAGGAA
This sequence comes from Lacinutrix sp., assembly GCF_023299985.1. Classification (GTDB taxonomy): domain Bacteria; phylum Bacteroidota; class Bacteroidia; order Flavobacteriales; family Flavobacteriaceae; genus Lacinutrix. Next base: position 7,291 of record NZ_JALZVX010000074.1, read on the forward strand.
TAGCTTCGTGTAAAAATAAAGCTTCGTCACTAAACACATTGTATTTAGTTGCATCTGGAATTGGTGTATAAAAAATACCAGGTCGTGTACCATCTAAAGATCCAGGATTATATTCTGCACTTGCAGAGGCTTCTCTAAATTTTTCGGTTTGTCTCACTTCAAAAGTAGTCTTAGGTTTTACATCGAACAGTTTTTCAATTTGCGGTTTCATAGTTTCATGAATAGCATTGAAGTTGTCGATAATTTCTTTTGGTGTTTTATAAGGTGTTAATTCCGTATTGTTTCTAACATAATCGAAAAACGAAATTATATCACCTTTATAACCTACTTGCGTTTTTACTTTTTCCATTTCTGTAAGAATGCGCTTTACCTCACTTAAACCAAGATTATGAATTTGGTCTGCAGTCATTTCAGTAGTGGTGTAGAGCTTAATCTGGTGGTTGTAGTATGCCTTACCATTTGGTGTATCGCTAATACCACTAGTTGTTCTTCCAGCTTTTAAATAATCACCATTCATGTAATTATAAAGACTAGTATAAGCTGGTTTTACTTTGTTCTCAATCATGTTTGAGTACGCTTCTGTTATTTGCTTTTTGTCTTCTGCTGAAAAACTGTTGGGTAAACTTAGTATTGGTTGGTAGAATAAATGCGCCTTTAGTGGTGTTTTTATAATGGTCTCTAATTGTGGTGTTACCTTTGTAATTAAACTTTTTGGTAATACATGTTTAGCTGTAACACCTGCCTTCATTTTAGCTTCTGCACTTGCTACCCATTCTAAATATTGATCCACACGCACTAGCCAATTATTGTAGTCTTCAACAGTTTTAAAAGGTTGAGAACTTTTACCACTTGCTAACTGCCCAATAGTTAGTTGCTGTGTCCACATTTGGTTGATAGGTGTAAAGTCTTCGTTAAAATTGAAACGCTCTAGGTTAATATTACAGTCCCAAATTAAAATATCACGACTTAATTGTTGTGTTTTATTTAATTGGTTGTTAGTGTAAGATTCTGCTTTAGATTTAAAGTCTTGGTAATAGGCTTTCAATTTATTAGAAAAGTCGTATGAAAGCGTATTTGGTAGTAAATTATTATATCTATTATCACCTGCAGAAGTAGCAGTCAATGGATTTAGCTTTAAGCCTTCTTCATAAAAATTGTTTAGCATAGAGCTAAATTCTATGTTTTTTTCTGAAGTTACTTCAGTACTTGTTTCTGTAGTTTTGTCGTTTTTACACGAAACAAATAATGTGATTATGCAGATAATAGTTAAGTAGTGTTTCATTTATATTTTATTTAAAATATTTTATATGTTATAGATAAAATACTAAAATACAGATTTATCACTACATGTAATAACTTTTTAGTTTCTTGTTTAAATTGAGATTTATTAATACCAACGTTTTTTCTTCTTTTTTGAAGCTTCACTTTTACGCCCTTTTCTGTGTTTAGAACCTTGTTTTTTATGTACTGCTGGTTTTGCTTTTGGATCTAAAGGATATGGATGGTCTTCTACAACGTCTAGTTGTAAGTTAATAAGTTGTTGTATGCTTTTTACATATTCTTTTTCGTCTGCAGAGCAAAAGGAGTAGGCTGTTCCAGTATTTCCTGCTCTTGCGGTTCTACCAATTCTGTGTACGTAGGTTTCTGGTACGTTTGGCATATCGAAATTTACTACAGCATCTACATCGTCAACATCAATACCACGAGCTGCAACGTCTGTTGCAATTAAAATATCTACTTTATTTTTTTTAAAATTATTTAAAGCTTCTTGTCTTAAAGTTTGGCTTTTGTCACCATGTATACTATCTGCCTTATAATTATTTTTAAGTAGTGTTTGTTCCAATTTATCGACACCATATTTTGTGCGTCTAAAAATAATAATGCGACCTTGTATTGTGTTACGAAGTAAATGCAAGCACAATTCTATTTTCTGTGGTTTTGGCACAAAATACAATGCTTGATTAACATTTTTAGAGGTTGAAGAGTTCTGCGAAACTTCAACACGTCTTGGGTTATCTAAAATAGTTTCAGCTAATTGCTCAACTTTATAAGGCATTGTTGCCGAGAATAGAAGTGTCTGTTTTTTTTCAGGACAGAGTCTTTCAACTTTCTTTACATCATCTATAAAACCCATATCGAGCATTAAATCTGCTTCGTCTAAAACTAGAGTTTCAACGTAATCAAGGTTTACAAAATCCTGCTTGTGTAAATCTAGTAATCGTCCTGGTGTTGCAATTAAAATATCGATACCTTTTTTTAAAATCTCTTTTTGTGGTTCTATAGAAGCTCCACCAAAAATAACTGTAGATTTTAAATTGGTATGCGTAGCATACTCTTGAAAGTTTTCCTGAATCTGTATCGCTAACTCACGCGTAGGACTAATAATTAAAGCACGAATTTTTTTTTGATTCTTTGCAGATTCTTGTTTGTCGTACAATAATTGTAAAATAGGCAACGCAAAAGCAGCTGTTTTTCCTGTTCCAGTTTGTGCAGAAGCAATGACATCTTTTTTATCTAAAACTAACGGAATAGTGCGTTCTTGAACTAGTGTTGGGTTATCGTAACCTTTTTCGGCTATAGCACGAAGTATTGGTCTGTTAAGTTTTAGGTCTTTAAATGACATGTAAAAAATGTTTGCTGCAAAGGTAGTTTTTTTGCTAAGCTTTTTATTTTATTTGAAAACTATTATGAGTATTGTTAATTCGAGTGAATTTTACCATTGTAATGAGGGAAATTAGTATCGAGAATAAGGCGTTAATTTAAAAATAGTTCTCGATACAATTTTTCGTGCCTCAAAATCACTCGAATTGACGCTGTTTATTATATTAAAAAGTAGTGTAATTTAACTTTTCGTAACTTCTATTGTATAGGTCGCTACAATATCATTATTAATTTTTAAGTGTACATCGTAAAAGCCTTTTCGGTTAAATTGATGTTTAAAAGAGGTTATGCTGTTTTCAGTTTTAAGATCGTAAATTTTAAAAGCATGTTCATTATTTCCAATAAATTTAACCAAAGACACTTTATCATTACTGTTGCTTTCTAAATTTTTAAAACTGAAGGTGATACATTCTTCTTTGTTAATAGTAACATTCATTTTATTTGGACTTATTGGTGCTATTCTATTTTTAAATGTATCACCATAAACTAGAGGAGCGGTTGTAAATCCTGATGCTGTAGAGGTATTATTTAGCAACCATTCTTTTTGCAAAGGATAATGGTTTTTTGCAAATAGTGTTGGTTCTGTTAAAAAATAACCATCATTATAATCGTTTAAAAAAAGAGTTTCAGATATCATATAACCGCTAGACCAAGTAGCATCACATAAATACCATTTGTTATTTAGTTTTACTGCATTCCAAGAATGATTAGCCTTTTCAAGAGTATCAACATTAGAGGAAACAGAGCGACCATAACCATCTACTATTTTACACTCTATATTAGCAAAAAAGCAAAGCTCTTTTATTAAAAAGGCGTAACCAGTGCACATGGTTTTTTTATCTTCAAATAAATTCTTGTAAATGGTTTTTTTATATTTTGTATTCCATTTTACATAGCGAAGGCTGTCGTTTTTTAACTTGCTACGCTTTCTACTTACTTTATTATGCAGGTAAGAATCGCCTTTAATATTATTACAAACCCAAGTGTAAATAGCTCTAAATTTTTCAGCTTCAGTAGTAAATTTAAACGTGAGTCTATGCGCAAGTAATTGTAAATTATTTAAATCACTTCCTTTATATAATTTTGCAACATTATCTGCTTCAGTAAAATCTATAGATTTAAAGTCTGAAATTTGCCCAACCGAAACATTAAAAACAAAAACGCTAAATAAAAGAAGTGTGTATTTTATCATGATATTAGAGGTTATTTACTTCTTTTAGATTTGTAAATTTTTTTTGAAGCAATTCTTCCCATTAGGAATACACTATCATTTTTCATACTAACATTTAATGCTATTGTAGCTGTAGTGTTTTTATTTTCGATAATTATTTTTTGAGAATCCATACCAACATATGTAAAGATTAAAACATCTCCTTTTTTAAGTTTCTGTGGAAATTCAAAATTGCCATCAAAATCTGTTGTAGTTCCAATTTCTGTTCCTTGTAACATTACATTTACACCAGGTAAAGGCAAATGTTGTTCTGTAACTGTTCCTCTTACAACTAAATCTTTTTGTTGCTCAGATACAGACGTCTTTGTTATATCTATTTTTCCTTGTGCATAAGCTGTTGTTACAGAAAATAATGATAAGCAAGCTAAACCTATTCCAGCTGCAAGATTCCGCATACTAGTTTGTTGAGATATTTGGTTTAATGTATTTAGTTGATGACCTTTAAATCTACCACAAGTATTTTCTGTATTATTAGTACTAAAATAGGCTGTAATCTCTTCTGCATTCATTTTTGTAAAATCGATAACCTCCTATTTGCAAGAGCCGCAAAAACCACCACCTTGAGTGGATGCAAACGTATTGTAGTTTTCTTGACAAGGTGTTTTAATGTTTAAACTAAATTGATTTTTCATGGTACTAGTTTTATATGTTAATATACATCAAACATATACTTAATGGTAGTACTATAAAATGAGGAATTAGTAAACACGACGTTTGAGTGAGTGAAACGCTACTTTTAATGAGTCTGTAAAACTATACAGTTTTAAATTTTAAGGCTTATTAATTTATATTCAAGTTAATTAAAAACCGATTTATACTTTACAATAGCAGTAGTTAAATTTGCAGATAAAGATTTTAGCCATAATAATTGATTGCTAATTAAATGTGCTTCTTGTAAGTTTAATAACGTTTTATTATCAATTTCGATTTGTCCTGCTTTAATTGCTAAATCTCGTTTTTGAGATAAATTATCGTAACGTTTTTGAAGTTTTTTATGCGCTTGATTAATGACTTTGTCTTCTAATAAAATTTTAGATTTTGTATTATCTAGTTTAGAAGCAGTATGTTTTAAAGCTTCAGAAATACTATTTGTTATGGTATTAAATTCTTCAGAAGGAGTGGATGTTTTATTATTTAAAATATAGGTTCCAATAGATGCTATTGCAGATAAAATAGTATGGTTTAATGTTACCATATTGTATATTAAAGCAGCTTCTTTTTGTTTCGATTTTGGATCTTGTGTTAACCTTTGAAACGCAGCATTTAAATTACTCATTGCTAAAAAAGCTTCTTTTCTATAAAGCTTGTATTCTAAATTATTAGCCTCTTTATCATGGTATAAATTTTTTGTTGCATTTAAATAATTTGTGTTAGAAGAGATTACATTTACTATAACAGTATCTAGGTTTTTGTATTCCCAACTAGGAAATAGCAAGTAATTAGACGCAAGAGCAATTGTAGCACCAATTAAAGTATCTATAACACGATATTGAATAACAGAAAAAGCATTAGGCTCTATTAAAGCATATACAAAAACAATATGTATGGTAATAAAAGCAGCACCTATTTTATAGCTTTGTTGTATTAATGAAAAAGCAAAAGTTAAAGACAATACAGCTAATACCATATAAACAGTTGTGCTTTTTGTAACTAATATAATGGCTGTTGCAATTAGTGCTCCAATTATAGTTCCTATAATTCGGTTTTTAGAGCGTTCTTTTGTTAAGCCATAATTTGGTCGCATGATCACTATTATGGTTAATAAAATCCAATACGCGTTTTTTAAGTCTAATAAACTACCTAAAATAAAACCTAATAGTATTGCAATAGCAATTCTTAAAGCATGTCTAAGCATTGGTGATTTTAAACTAAAATGTTGGATTAATATATTAAACCTGTAATCTTGAGAGGTTAAAAACTGTTTAGAATCTTTGGTTTTTAATGAAACTTTAGAGTTGCTTTTTACGCGACTTAAAACACGTCTAATTGTTTTTACTTCTCGTAATAATTGCTTTTGGTAACTTTGAAGATTTCTAAGTGTAATTGCACCTTCACGTGCTTTTGGCAATGTTATTTCGCTTACGTAATTTAGTATTGTAGTTTCTGTTTTTTTAAATATTTTATTTAATAACTTAATTTCTGGAAGCGTTCCTTTTTTTATTAATAATTCAGATAGATTAATAAGATGGTTTCCCATCTCTTTGTTCATTTTTTTAAATGTTTCTAAATGCTTTTTCTCTAACCCAAATAAGGTGTCTATTTTAGAGTAGTTTAAAGTGTTTGCTAAAGCTAATTCAAAAATATCTATTAAAGAGATAAAGATTAGTAATCGTCTTTCGTTAGAGTATGATCTTCCAGAACGTTTTCTACCTTCTAAAAGCAATTCTCTTAACGTTTCATGTTTCTCACTTATTTGTGTTTGTATTACAAGTGCTTTTTCAGTTAATTGAACTCGTTTACTAGGTTTGGTTAATAGTTTTGCTCTAATTTTTAGATACTTTCCTGTAAGTTGTAAAGTGTCAGACAATAATTGGTCGTCGTCTTTTCTTGGGAAAATCCAATTAGATAATAAAGAGAATAGTAGGTACCATAAACCACCAAGACTTATTAATCCAATGTGTAATACAATAGCTGTTATATCTGGTTTTTCGACTGCTAAACCTAACACAATAGCTAATAATCCAGAAAATGAAATTAACGATGCTCTAAACCCAAAAACCGAAATTAAACTAATACAAAAACTAAGTACTGCAATTGCAATAACTAGTACAATAAAAACAGGTTTAGTTATTAATATTATAAACGTCACTAAAGTAGTTAATGCGATACTAATTAGTATCCCATTAATTTTACGTCTTAAGCTTCCAGGCACATCACTTGGTGCATTTAAAAATGTACCTAAAGCTATAGCTGGCGCAAACTGAAATAAGTCTAAACTATTAAAAAGTATTAAAGGTAATACAATAGCAAAAGTAAGTACAACACCTCTGTAAAAGCTTGAGCCTTTAAAGAATAACTCTATATTTTTTAGATGTGTTTTTAACTTTTTTTGCATGGTTAAACAAAGGTAAGTGAATTGCTTTTAGTACGTTTTTAAGCACGTTAATTAATAATTATTAGTATGTTATTAAAGTATTAATAAACCAAAAGCTCTAAGCTTAAGTATGGATTTTGAAAACCAGAATAATTCAAAATCTTCAAATTGTGTTTCAAAGTCCTTTTTTAATGCTGAAAAAGAAAGCGCCTTACCATTTACTGGCTTTAAATTTTCAAGCATATTAAGTAGCCATTCACCTTCGGGTTTATTTACGGTAATTTGAAGTCTTTCGGTTTTATCATGAAACGTTAAGTCTAATAATTCGTTTGTAAATCCTTTTTTAGTTTTTGTGCGTTCTTGAACTAATGGAAGGTGACCTAACCAAACAATTTTTGCAGTTGGTTTTGTACTTAATGTGGTTTCGGTATTAAGAGAATCTTCAATATAATATGGTGTAATTGTGGTTTGTGGTATATCGAAATCAAACCATTCTTGTAAATCCATGTCAAAACCAATACCATGCATAAAATTGAATAGCGATTTTTTTAAACCATAGCTAAATTGATTATGATCAATACCAGTACTGTCTGTAAAATCTATATCGTTATTTGCAAAAGAAATACTTTTGTAATTTGGTGTAATACCATAATCTGAAGGATTTAAACCAATAGGACTATGAGCTGTTAATGCAAATTGGTGCCAGAAACCAGATTGAATAATACCAAGTTCAAACAATTGTCTAACCATTTCTAAGCTATCAACGGTTTCTTGTACAGTTTGTGTTGGGTAGCCATACATTAAATAGGAGTGAACCATAATGTTAGCTTGCGTAAAATTACGTGTTACTTGTGCCACTTGTTCTACGGTTACACCTTTATCAATAAGCTTTAATAAACGATCTGAAGCCACTTCTAATCCACCAGAAACAGCAATGCAACCAGATGCTTTTAGTAAATAACATAAGTCTTGTGTAAAGTTTTTTTCGAATCTAATGTTGGTCCACCAAGTAACGGTTAACTGTCGTTTTATAATTTCTAAAGCCAGTGCTTTCATTAAAGCAGGAGGAGCAGCTTCATCTACAAAATGAAATCCGTTTTCGCCAGTTTGGGCAATTAATTGTTCCATTCTATCCACTAAAAGCGAAGCAGCAATAGGCTCGTAAATTTTAATATAATCTAAAGAGATATCACAAAAGGTACATTTTCCCCAATAACAACCATGCGCCATTGTAAGTTTATTCCATCTGCCATCACTCCATAAGCTGTGCATTGGATTTGCAATTTCTATAACCGAAATATATTGGTCTAATAACAAATTTGAATAATCTGGTGTGCCAACGTCTAGTTGTTTGTAGTCTGGTTTTGTAGTGTTGTTTTTATAAACAACGTTGTTGTTTTCAAGAACAAAAGTGCGTTTAAATTGGTTTTTTAAGATGCCTTCGCTCTGCTTTGAATGACATACGTTTTCAAAAAGTAACTCTATTGGTAACTCACCATCGTCTAGTGTAATAAAATCGAAAAAATCAAAAACACGTGTATCTGTTACAGAACGTAATTCGGTATTAGGAAAACCACCTCCAATGGCAATTTTAGTTTCTGGATAATTAGCTTTTATAAATTGTGCACATCTAAAAGCGCTATATAAGTTACCAGGAAAAGGTACCGAAAAACAAACCAGTTTTGGTTGTACAGTTTTCAATCTTTTGTCTAAAATTGTAAGTGTAATATCGTCTATAAATGTTGGTGTGTTCAGAAGGCTTTTATATAACTCATCAAAAGCATTTGCACTTTGACCTAAACGTTCTGCATAACGGCTAAACCCAAAATTAGGATCGATGCATTCTATAATAAAATCTGATAAATCTTCAAGATACAAGGTTGCTAAATGCTTAGCTTT
>NZ_JALZVX010000075.1 GCF_023299985.1 Lacinutrix sp.
AGATTACTAAATTACAGACCAATTAGTAAATTTAATTACAACAACCCTATTGAAGAACTAAAAAACAAGTGTGTTGCACTTATGGGTTGAACTCAGCAAAGAATTAAAAACTAATATCGAGTTATATTAATAAAAAGAAAAGAATAAGGCACTATCTCATAAACTTACACAGATTTTGGGATAGTGTCGTTAATTACTGAAATAGGTTTTACTTCTTTATCCACAAGTGTTGTTTTCTTTCCGTCGATTGTTGAAGTCCTTTTTCTAGTAATAAAGTTAGTACTTATGTTTCCTGCTCCATCTTGCATAGCGTTTCCGTAATTGTTGTATTCAAAACCAATTAGTATGTAATCTTTGTACTTGTTTTCATATCTTAATTTCAATTTATAATCGTGCCTCATGGATTGGTGTTTTAGCTTGATTACATTGTTGTTAACTATTTCAATGATATCATTAGAAATTGTGTGTAAAAATGAAGGAGATAAATTACCTGTTAGACTTGCTATTTTATAAGAACCATCACTTTGTCCTTAAAATATAGAAACGGTAATAATTTTTGCATTTGAATAGTCTTTGTTATTTTCCTTATTCACTAATAACACTACATAATCAAGAATACGATCTTTATTTAAGTCACTCATTATTTTAAACGGCTTGTTGTTTAATTCAACAATTTCGTATTCTGTTATGATAAAATTATCAATATGCTGTGCATCTATTTTTGCTTTTGCTTTTTCTCTTTTAGAGTTATTGTATGAAGTCAATAAGATTAAAATTAGTATTAATGTTAATTTGTTTATTTTGGTTGGTTCACGTTTGTCTAAAGGGTTTTGTATTCTGGTAGTTTGTAAAAAATTACTGTCTCTTTTTTTTGCTATGAATTGTGATGTTTTTTATAATTACATGTAATATTGCTAAATTTAAACTTAGTAATTTCTCTTATATTACAATTTAATAAGGTAGCTTATTCATGTAATTGTATTTGATCAGTTCTAATTTTGCATATGTAATTTTAACGCTTAATAAAAGGTCTTCAAAATTACTTAACTTTACAGCTATCAATATTTAATACTTCAAAATAAATGAAAAAAGCAATATATTTATTAGTATTCGCTTGTGTTTTTTCTTGTAAAGATGAGCAAAAAGAAGCAGTAACCACAGAAACTGAAACTTCTAAAACAAAAATGCAAACCAATCTAGACAAATATGTTAATGTAAAGCTAACTGCAGATTTAAGTGTATTGACAGAAAATGAAAAGCAAATGCTGCCTATTTTAATTAGTGCAGCTAATAAAATGAACGACTTGTTTTGGTACGAATCTTATGGAGATTGCGATGCTTTGTTAGATGGTGTTGAAGATAAGGATACTAAAAAATATATAAAAATTAATTATGGTCCATGGGACAGGTTAGATAATAACAAGCCATTTTTAGAAGGTGTTGGAGAGAAAGCAAAAGGTGCTAATTTCTACCCAAAAGACATGACTAAAGATGAATTTGAGAACGCTAAAATGGAAAACAAGTCTAGTCTTTACAATTTTGTGAGGCGCGATGGAGATGGTAATTTGTACACAATACCTTACCACAAAAAGTTCGAAGCAGAAGTAAAAGAAGTTTCTAATTTATTATTAGAAGCATCGAAACTTGCAGAAGACAAAGGCTTAAAAAAATATTTAGAATTAAGAGCTGCAGCAGTATTAAATGACGATTACCAGAAAAGTGATTTCGCTTGGATGGATATGAAGGCAAATACACTAGATATCGTAATTGGTCCTATTGAAACTTACGAAGATCAATTGTTTGGAAACAAAGCAGCACACGAAGGCTACGTATTAATTAAAGACCAAGAATGGAGTGCAAAATTGGCTAAGTTTAGTAGCTTTTTACCAGAGCTTCAAAAAGGATTACCTGTAGACGAAAAATACAAAAAAGAAAAACCAGGCACAGATAGTGATTTAAACGCTTATGATGTTGTGTTTTATGCAGGAGATTGTAATTCTGGAAGTAAAACTATAGCAATAAACTTGCCTAACGATGAGGAAGTACAACTTAAAAAAGGAACCAGACGTTTACAGCTAAAAAATGCGATGCGTGCTAAGTTCGATAAAATATTAATGCCAATTGCAGGTGTTTTAATAGAAGAAAGTCAGCGTAAACACATAACTTTCGATGCCTTTTTTGCTAATACTATGTTTCATGAAGTAGCACATGGTTTAGGAATTAAAAACACAATAAATGGAAATGGAACCGTTAGGACATCTCTTAAAGAACACGCAAGTGCTTTAGAAGAAGGGAAAGCAGATATTTTAGGCTTGTATATGGTACAACAGTTGCACAAAAAAGGAGAGCTAAAAGAAGATTTAAAAGATAATATGGTCACTTTTATGGCTGGTATTTTTAGATCTGTACGTTTTGGAGCATCGAGTGCGCACGGAAAAGCAAACATGATTCGTTTTAATTTTTTCCAACAAATGGGAGCATTTACTAGAAATGAAAAAGGAACGTATAAAGTGAATTTTAAAAAAATGGAGAGCGCTATGGAAATGTTATCTAAAGTTATTTTAACCTATCAAGGTGATGGTGATTATAGAGGTGTTGCTAAGTTTGTTGAAAACTACGGAAGCATTCCAGAGCAGTTGCAAAAAGATTTAAACCGTTTAAGTGATGCTAGTATTCCTGTAGATGTTGTTTTCGAGCAAGGAGTAGAGGTTTTAGGACTTGAGTAACTATCAAAATTAGTAACTATTTAAAAGCTTCAGGAAATTACTTCTGAAGCTTTCTCTTCTTTCAACGGTTAATTGTAGACTTTAATCGAAAAGAGCATTACTTATCTATAATTATACATAATAAGGCATAGCGTTTTTATAGTTTTATGTTTTAATACAAAAATTATGGAATATCTTATTATTGCTACAGTGCTTTGTTTGTTTATTTTATTTAGAGTTTTTAAAACACTAAATAAAATAAAATTATTGCGTCAAAGTGGTATTAATATTTCTAACAGAAACAACTACTACAGGTTTCTGTCAAGTGTGTTTTTACAAAACCTTCCTTCTTAAAGTCCTATAAGGGTCTTTATAGTTTTCTAGCTTGTTTTAAACATTACTGATATAGAATTTTAACTTAAAGAATAAGCTAATTCTTTAATATATACTCAGCAATTAAAAGCTGATGATCTGAAAAATTATAGTTATACTTATTCAGCTTTAAGCCATAAATAGTATTACTAAACCATATTTGATCTAGTTCTAGTAATGGAATACCAAAAGGCCAAGTAGCAGTAAAACCTTCAGAATATTCTCTAAAACTTGTAAAATTCTTTTTATATGTGTTAAAATGAATACTCTCGTATGGTGTATTAAAATCTCCAATTATAAAATCTATTTTATTTTCTTCGGAATAATTTATTATAGTCTTTAAAGCTTTAGTTTTATTATTAAAAGGATTAGCATAAACATCTGCAATAAGAATTTTTATAATGTTGTTATTTACAACAGCAGTTACATTATTATATTTATAGCTTTTTTCTTTTGTTTGGTAGATTACAGATTTAATTTCTCCTTTAATACCTATAATCATGTTTCCTTTTAATTTTTTAAAAGAATACATTTTTAATTCTTTTTTCAAGGTTTCAAATTCAGTATTAGAAATACTGTCTGTTTCAACAAAAGTTAATATGTTTACAGGGGATTCTTCTACTTTTTTAGAAATGATATTTAAAGGAAAGCCTTTTGTGTTTTTAGCAATGTTCCAAAATAGAACAGCACTGTCTTTTGCATTGTTAGTCCTAGTTTTTGGTAAATTATAATAGTTAGAAAACCAATTAAAAATTAATAAACCTAAAACAATTGTTAGGCTATAAAACACTTTTTTGTTTTTACTAAATATTATAGTTGTAAAAACACCAAAGAGGATAATAAGTATTAATGGTGTCGCATAAAAGAGAACGTTAAACGGAAAAATATAATCTTTTAAAGCAAAATGTAAAAGAATTAAAAAAGCATACATTCCAAGAATGTATGCTTTATACTTATTTAAGAATTTAATCATCTGTTAAACAATCTCAACAAACAAACCATCATCAGCTTTACTAACTTTAGCAACACCTAATTTGGTTAATCCTTTTATGGTTTTGTCCCATTTTTTATTACTTAATCCAGATTGACCTTTTAATTCATTTAAATCAATAGGCGAATTATTTTTTAAGATTTCGAAAACAGCTTTTTCCTCTTCACTCATTGGAACAGCTTTTTTTTCTGGTCGCATTTGTGGGAAGAATAAAACTTCTTGTATAGATTGGTTATTGGTTAAAAACATAATTAACCTGTCCATGCCAATTCCCATTCCAGAAGTTGGAGGCATTCCATATTCTAATGCACGTAAAAAATCTTCGTCTATAAATTCTGTAGCTTCATCATCTCCTTTTTGTGCTAATTTTAATTGGTGCTCAAAACGTTCGCGTTGGTCTATTGGATCGTTAAGCTCCGAATAAGCATTTGCTATTTCTTTACCACAAACCATAAGTTCAAAACGCTCTGTTAATTCTGGATTATCACGATGTTCTTTACACAACGGGCTCATTTCTTTTGGGTAGTCTGTTATGTAAGTTGGCTGGATGTAATTACCTTCACATTTTTCACCAAAAATCTCATCAATTAATTTCCCTTTTCCCATGGTAGCGTCTACTTCAATTCCCATGCCTCTTGCAGCATCAAAAATTTCAGTTTCAGTTTTTCCATTAATATCAAAACCAGTAAAGTGCTTTATAGAATCTGCCATTGTTACACGTGCATATGGTGCTTTAAAGTCAACTTCATGTTCTCCAAAAGTAGCTTTTGTTGTTCCATTAACTGCAATAGCACAATGTTCTAAAAGTTTCTCACAGAAATCCATCATCCAGTTGTAATCCTTATAGGATACATAAATTTCCATTGCTGTAAACTCAGGATTATGTGTGCGATCCATTCCTTCGTTTCTAAAGTTTTTAGAAAACTCATACACGCCATCAAAACCTCCAACAATTAAGCGTTTTAGGTATAACTCGTTAGCAATTCTCATGTATAGTGGAATGTCTAAACTATTGTGATGCGTCATAAAAGGACGAGCTGCTGCTCCTCCAGGAATAGGTTGTAATATTGGTGTTTCTACTTCAAAATAGCCAGCATCATTAAAGAAATTACGCATCGCGTTAAATAACTTTGTACGTTTTACAAATACTTCTTTCACGTGTGGATTTACAGCTAAATCTGCATAACGTTGTCTGTAACGCATTTCTGGATCTGTAAAAGCATCGTACGTTTTACCATCTTTTTGTTTTGGTATTGGTAATGGCTTTAATGCTTTACTTAGCATTTTAAAGTTTTTAACCATCACTGTTTTTTCTCCTACTTGAGTAGTAAACAGTTCGCCTTCAATACCTATTATGTCTCCTAAATCTAATAATTTTTTGAATACAATATTATACAAATCTTTATCTTCACCTGGACATATTTCATCTCTATTAAAGTAGACTTGTATGCGTCCTTCAGCATCTTGTAACTGTGCAAAAGAGGCTTTACCTTGTATGTTAATTGCCATCAATCTGCCAGCAATAATAACCTGTTTACCTTCCTTAAATCCCTGTTTAATTTGTTTAGATGTTTCAGAAACTGGATATAAATCTGCTGGATAAGGATTAATTCCCATATCGCGAAGTTTAGCTAACTTTTCTCTTCGTACGAGCTCTTGCTCAGATAATTGTGACATAGTTTAAATTGTAAAATTTTAAGCCACAAAGATACTGTTTTGTAACATAAAATGTTATTATGCGTCCTATAAGTACAACATCAATTAATTAAATTATATTTTATGAGTATTTGGAGAGTTATCCTATCAATCATTTGTCCACCTTTAGCTGTCTACGATAGAGGTTGTGGCTCAATAATAATCACTTTTTTATTATGGCTTTGCGGTTGGGTTCCGGGCGTTATTGCAGCTTTGGTAATATTAAATAAACCTAAAAGTTACTAAGCAGTATTCAGTCTGCGGTTAGTAGTCATCGTTTGTCATTTAGAGCGAAGCGAAGAATCTCATTAATGAAACGAAAACACTTGAAGCAACAATAATTTATCGTAATTTTGTGGTCTATGAATAAAAAAATAGCGCTTCAAGATTTAGGCTCTAAAGACTTTAAGGACACTTGGGATTACCAAGAAGAACTATTTAAAGGTGTTTTAGAAACTAAAATTAAAAACAGAAGAGAAGATGCTGGTTTAGAAACCAAAAATCACTTTTTGTTTGTAGAACATCCTCATGTTTACACTTTAGGTAAAAGTGGAGATCTGTCTAATTTATTGTTAGATGAAAAACAACTTACCGAAAAAGGTGCAACATTCTATAAAATAAACAGAGGAGGAGATATTACTTATCATGGACCAGGACAAATTGTTGGCTATCCTATTTTAGATTTAGATAATTTTTTTACAGACATCCATAAATATCTTCGTTTTTTAGAAGAAATGATAATCCTTACACTAAAAGAATACGGTTTAAAATCGGAGCGTTCTCCCGGAGAAACTGGAGTTTGGTTAGATGTTGGAACACCATTTGCTAGAAAAATTTGTGCCATGGGAGTTCGTGCAAGTCGTTGGGTAACAATGCATGGTTTTGCACTAAATGTAAATGCCAATTTGGGTTATTTTGATAATATTATTCCTTGTGGAATTCGTGGAAAAGCGGTGACTTCGCTTAATGTAGAATTAGGAAAAAAAACAGTTGATGAGGCTGAAGTAAAAGTAAAATTATTGAAGCATTTTACTAATTTGTTTGCTGCAGAATTTATATATAAATAATAATTGAAAGACTAAAAACTATACATGCTTAACGCTTTTTTACTTTTTTTTCTAGGTTACCATATTCTACCAGATTTCTATCTTAAAAAAATGATTTTGAAAAAGTATCAGGTCTTTTATCTAACGTTAAAATAGAAACAAAAGCCGATGGGAGACACAAAGATTATAGTTTTAAAAACTTAAATAGAAAACGTTTAATTTTAAATATTAGTGACAGACAATTGCACAAATATTATGTTTCAGATATTTATAAAAAATATTGGGAAACACTCTTAGCACCTAACGCTATTGGTCAAGAAATTGTTTTATATATATTTATATATAGGTAAAGGGAAACAACAAGAAGA
The DNA here is from genome assembly GCF_023299985.1 of Lacinutrix sp. Taxonomy (GTDB): domain Bacteria; phylum Bacteroidota; class Bacteroidia; order Flavobacteriales; family Flavobacteriaceae; genus Lacinutrix. The sequence continues at coordinate 7,178 of NZ_JALZVX010000075.1, forward strand.
CTCATTTAGAATTGAGTTAAACAACACTACAGTATATGATACTGATATAAGATATTACAGAAATATTTTAATTATGCTTTTTACATTAGCATTAACTTTAAGGAATCTTTTCTTTTATTTTAAAACTGATACGAAAGTTGATTTTACTAAAAATTTACAGGCAGCAGATCACTCTTTTGTAGGTTTTATAAAACTTGGGTTGCGTGATTATTTTTTAAGTTCTTAGTATTGTCTTTAATATGTCAAGTTAGATTAAATACCTTTTATGCTTCAGCATTAAAAAACACTTTATAATAATGCATTTTCTTTTCCTCATCGTAGCCACGTTCTAAGTATTCACTGGCTGCATCTGGAGCATCGATATCTAGTTTAATTTGTATGTTGGTATCGAGTTTAATATCTGTTTTAATTTTCTTTTTATCCTTTTTTACAACAGCTTCTGCTAAATCAAATTGATTTCGTAACACTACATTTAGTTCGCCTTCGTATTCTTTTTTGAAATCTTCAAAAAGTTGAATGTGTTTTTCTTCGGTAAATACTTCTTCTTTAAAACGTTCAATATTTATTATTTCATTTTCCTTGAAATAGTCTATTGTTTTTGCTAAAAATATATTTCGTTCTTGCTCACCAAAGCTGGTTTTTAAAATTTCGGTAGAAAACTCACTACACATATCGAGATAATTGTGTGTGTGGTTATTACTATCGTCTGCATATTTAATATTTAAGAATTTATCTAACCAATATTGAGCATCGTAACTATTATTATCTACAGTTAAAATAATGTTGCCTTCCATATCTGTTTGATTTAATATTAAACAGCCTTTGTCTATTTTTTTAGAAGAGATTCCTTTTTGGACTAATACATCGTAACTATTATTTTCTAAATAAGTTTGAAAGAAATCTATCTTGTTTTCAATTTTAAAAATCCCAATAGCATTAGTAACCATTTCTTTGTATTCTATACCTTCGAAAACTGCAACCAGAACATCTCCTGTTTTTATTTGAGCAGAATCACTTTGTTCAAATAAATGTTTTACTATGTTTTTTGAGGTTTCAACAAAGGCATCATCATCGTTAAAAATATTTTTAACGTAAGCATTAATTTCATTTAACTCCACATTTGCATGATGGTTAAAACGGTAACTTTGTACTACAGAGCCAAATGGTCTTAATAAAAAAGGTAGCATAAGTTCGTAACTGTCCTCATCGAAATGCACTTCTTTATTAGAAAAAGCATTTTTAGTATTGTTATGTTTATTACCAACTTTATGAATTATAAATTTTGAAATTGTAGCGGTTTTACGTGTAATCATCTTTAAAATGGAAGTTTATTTATCGAATTACAATAGTAAACATTTCAGCAGAAAAAAGTAATAAAAAAACCGAAGACTTTACTTTTGGTTTTTTGTATTTACAAGATTAGTCGTTTTTAATGTCTGTCTCTTTTTTTGTACTTCATACGCAAAAGCAACCCTTTAGAAAGTTTTAACACATATTAGATTTTACTCTCTTTTATGTTGAGCTTAGGGTTATAAATTTATGAGTATAAAAAAGAGGCAAAGCAAGCCTAATAAAGCAGTTTGTATTGGGTTGTTAGTAACTGCAGTTAATTAATTTCGTAGAGTAAAATGCTATTACTGTCTCCTTTGGTAATAAGCTCTAAAGATTTATCTCTATCAATATTGTCTAAAGCTATTGTTGAGTTGCCATAGACAGGGAAATTTTGAATAGGTTTAGCTTGACTATCAAAAAGTAAAACTTTTTGAGACTGTAAGTCTGTTACAGAAATATAAATTTTATCTTTTATATAAAATATTTTCACAGGAGAATAGTTGCCTAAATCTAATTCAAGCGTCTTACTTTTAATATTAAGAATATTCTCGTTTTGAGAAGCCAAAGTTCTAATGGTACATACTAAATGATGGTTTTCTGTAAGATTATATGGTTTTGTGGTTACTTTTCCTTTTTGATCTATGCTTACTATTTTACCATTTGTAGTCGTGGTAGTAAAAGTATTGTTATAATTAAAAATAGGTTCTTTAGAGAATTCTATATCAAATACTGTTTTTATTCGAGTTTGACCTCTTCTATTTAATATATTAAGTTTCTTGTCTGTTTTTATAAGGATATAATCTTTATTCCCAATTCTAATATGTTGTGGTTGGTGATTAATCCTATTTTTAGCTGAAGAAAATTTAAACCCTTTAACTGTTTTTCCTTTTGCATTATATAGTAAAACGTTTCGACCTTGAGTAACAAAGAGTCTGTAATCTTTTCTGTTATCGTAATCGAAAACCGAAAGAGGTTGTGTGATTTTATCATTAAATTTTAGCGGATAACCTTTAACATCTCTTCCAGCTCTGTCTAACAAATAAACACGATTTGGAGTTGCAAATACTAACTGAAGTCTTCCGTTTTTATAAACATCTATTTGTTCTATCTTACCTAAAACAGGACCATTAAGTTGCTTTTTCCATAGAATATTACCAATATTAGAAATAAGATATAACTTGTTGTTAATGTCTTGTACAACAATTTCTTTTTGTTTAGATCTATGGTTGGTTACAAATTGAGGATTGTTTAATAAGTCTGCGTCCAATCTAATATTTAATAACTCTGTAACTGCATTAGCTTCTACTTTAATCTTGTTCTTTTTAATGGCAGCATGAAGGTGAGCATAATGCGTATCGTAAACAAATTGTAATGCAGAAACTTTATAGTCTTTAAAGCTGTTTTCTAAATTTGTGTCTAGGTTTAAATCTAGTAAATCCTTAAGTTTATTATTATTTAATACTTGTAATATTGAAGATTCATTACTAAGGTCTTTAGTTATATTGTTATAATAATCACGACTACTTAGTGTTGTTTTGTTTTGGTAATTAGCAATAATATTCTCTAAAGTTTCGGTGTCTTTTGCAAACACAAAAAACTGATCGATTATGCAATAGTATTTAACTTCATCGTAATTTATTAAAGGATAAAATACTGTGTCAAATAAATTAGGTTTGCTAAAATTGTAAATAGGAATTTGCCTAAAAACTTCGACTTCGTTTTGTTCGCTTAAAAGGTTGTCTTTAGTAGCAATAATATCTATAGAATTTAATACAATAGCTTGGTTTTCTCCAAAGTAAACAGTACCAATTTCAATAATATTATCGAATAAATTAGTAACCGTTATACTGTCTTCTTTTTTATTAAAAATGTCTAGGTTGGTTTTAAATGTTTTAAAATTATTAAAAGTGAAACTTAAAAAGCCATCACTATTATTAGGCGCAAGTTTGGCTAATTCATTTTCTTGCGGTATTGTATTTTTAAAAACATCTATTAGTTTTCTGGAAGAATCCAAAGCCTTAGTAATTCCATTAAGTAGTATTTCGTCTTGAGAAATAACAGCGTCAATAGAGATGTAATCACTAAAGTCTTTGAATAGCAATGTTTCTTGATTAAATATGGAATGTATTAAATTGTTACCTGTATTACTTAAAATTAAAGAAACTGGTTTTTCGTTATCAATAGTACTAATAATTTTCTGTCGTGCTTTATTGTTGTTTTTTTTGCTTATCACTGCTTTTAAAAGTTTACTGTTAGAAGTAGCAACAGCTACACTGTCTTTAAAAGTAGTATATAAAATTTCGTTATTAAATGTTATCTTTTTTGCAGATTGGTTGGCAATCTCTAATGTTTCAATTTTATGGTTTGGTAAAGAATCAACACTAAATAAATTGCTAATTTGTTTTGTAGTAATTGTAAACTGAAGGCTATCATTTTTATCTTTTAAAAACGAAATAATAACTGGATTTTCAGTATTAATATATTTTAAGTGGTTTAATTTTCTTGCAATATTTTTATAAGCTGAAGCATTAGAAACACTATTTATAAAGGCGTTATTGTTAATGTTAGTTTCTAAATTTTCGGTGTCATTTATGGTAATAATAATGGAAGCTTCATCAGGAATAAAATCGTAAATAGAGGCTTTTTTATTGCTGCTATTCTTACAACTAACTAATAACATTAAAAGAATTAATATTGGATAAATACGCTTCATTATATAATAGAGAGATTTTTGCACATTCAAAATTACAATTCTAATTTTAATTGTTCGGGTAAAAGTCTAAAGCTTTTTCTATGGTATTTTGTTGCACCATATTTTCTAATAGCTTCTCTGTGTTCTTTCGTTGGGTAACCTTTGTTTTGTTTCCAATTGTACATAGGAAACTCTTCATGGATTTTATGCATGTAGGCATCACGATATGTTTTTGCTAAAACCGAAGCTGCTGCAATACTTAAAAATTTACTATCTCCTTTTACTATAGTTTTAAACGGAATGTTTTCTAAGGGTTTAAACCTATTACCATCTACAATAATAAATTCTGGCAAAGGATGTAACTTTAAAATGGAAGATTGCATTGCTAAAATAGAGGCGTTGAGTATGTTTATTTTATCAATTTCATCTTCAAAGATATGAGTAAAAGCAAACGAAATAGCATTATCTTCTATAATAGGCTTCAAGAAATCGCGATTAATTTTAGAAAGCTGTTTAGAATCATTTAAAATTTTGTTCTTGAAATTTTTAGGTAAAATTACAGCAGCAGCAGTAACAGGACCTGCTAGACAACCTCTTCCGGCTTCGTCTGTGCCACATTCTAGTTCAAATTTTGAATATTTTAATTTCAGCATTTATATAATTCTTAACAAAAAACAGTATTATTAATTGTAATATCACAGCAACTTTAAAGTTTGTATGACATACATAAGCGTTTCTCAATTTTAATAGCCAAACAAATTAGGATATTTCATATTTTTGGAAAAACTTTAAATTTTTACCTGGCTAACTTTACAAGGCTAAAAATAGACATCATTTAATGAATAAAATAATTTTAACATTTTTTTTAATCGCCTTTATTTGCACAAGCTATGGGCAAACAACACCAAAACTTAGACGAGTAGATAAAAGCTTAGTTAATAGAAACGATACATTATCTAATGTTAGTAGCCGTAATAAAAGTAATAAAAACATTAAAAATAAAGAAGCTAAAATTACCGACTACCTAATAATATCTTACAAAAACGATACAACCTTCGTAGATACAACTCTTACCATCCAAAAAGAATATAAATACAATTATCTTAGAAAAGACGAATTTAATCTAATGCCTTTTTCTAATATTGGGCAAACTTATAATACATTAAGTTACAATTTTCAAAGTGTTTCGCTATTGCCAAAGTTTGGTGCAAGAGCAAGGCATTTTAATTATATGGAAATAGAAGATATTAATTATTATAATGTGCCAACACCTTTAACAGATTTAATGTATAAATCGGCCTTCGAGCAAGGACAATTATTAGATGCTTTTTTTACTGTCAATACTTCAAAGCAGTTTAATTTCTCTATAGCTTATAAAGGTTTACGTTCATTAGGTAATTATCAAAATATACTTACCAGTACAGGTAATTTTAGATTTACAACGAGCTATAAAACAAAAAACGAAAAATATGTAGCAAACATGCATTTCGTTTCCCAAGACCTTTTAAATCAAGAAAATGGAGGATTAACAGATCAAAGTGTTGAGTTTTTTGAATCTGGTGAAACAGATTTTGATGATAGAGGAGTGCTAGAAGTAAATTTTCAAGATGCCGAAAATATTTTAAGAGGAAAAAGATTTTACATAAACCAGAAGTATAATATAATTAATAAATCAGACTCCATTTCCTTCAACAATCTTAACATAGCGCATACTATGTCCTTAGAAGATAAAAGTTACCTGTACGAACAAACCACTCAAACCAATTTTTTTGGACCAGGCTTTAAAAGTAGAGATTTAAGAGATCGTGTAACTTTAGAAGAACTAACAAACCAATTGCAATTAAATTATTCTAATAATATAATAGGCAGTGTACAATTTAACGCAAACCATGTAAATTATAACTATGGTTACAATAAATTAGTAGTTTTAAACCAATCTACAATCACAAATAGATTAAAAGGAGATGTGTTTTCGGTTGGCGGAAAGTATAAAAAGCAAATCAAAAACTTCAATTTACAAGGAGAGTTAGGTGTAAATGTTTCTGGAGATTTTAACGGCAATTTTTTAAAAGCAACAACATCTTATAAATTAAATAACGATTTAAGCGCATCAGCCCAAATTAATCATAACACAGTAGCTCCAAATTACAATGCACAGTTATACCAAAGCGATTACATAAACTATAATTGGGAAAACAAATTTAATACAGTAAAAACACAACAATTAGCCTTTAACCTTAATTCAAAAAAAATAGCGAATATAACCTTAGATTTAACTACCATAAACGATTACGTCTATTTTAAAAAAGATGAAGCAACAGATACCCAACCAATAGCAACAGTAAAGCCACTTCAAAACGATAAATCAATAACCTATCTCCGGTTAAAACTAAACAAGGAAATTAAATACCGAAACTTTGCACTCAACAATACAGTAATGTATCAAAACGTAAACGACGAAAATCAAGTATTTAATGTACCACAAATTATAACACGAAACACACTATACTACTCCAATCACCTTTTTAAAAAAGCGTTATTCCTTCAAACCGGAATCACATTAAATTATTTCACAGCATATAACATGGACGCCTACGATCCTCTTTTAGCAGAGTTTTACACCCAAAATGATCAAGAATTTGGCAATTTCCCACGCTTAGATTTTTTCGTAAATGCAAAAATACGTCAAACAAGAATTTACCTTAAAGCAGAACATTTCAATGCAGCTTTTACTGGGCGTAATTATTATTCAGCACCAAACACACCATTTCGCGACTTTAAAGTGCGCTTTGGTTTAGTTTGGAATTTCTTTCTGTAAAAGAAATAGTTAATTTTGGTCGTTCCCAATCCTAAGTTTTAAGCTTGGTTTTGGTCGTGCTTTCCGCTGTATCTTTTTGCAAAAGGCAAAAAGGATGCCGCATCAATCCCTAACGCGGGAAAATATCCAGTTAAATTTCAAGAATTATATT
>NZ_JALZVX010000076.1 GCF_023299985.1 Lacinutrix sp.
AAAAACAGTAAATCTAAACTGTGTTTCTCTTTTACATGCTGTAACTCGTGCGCTAAAATGGTTTGCCTTTCTTCGGTTTTAATATCGTTTCCAAGAAATATATAATTGAAAAATGAAAACGCATGTTTACTGTTTTCTAATGCTATTAAAAAGGCGTTTTCAAATTTAGTTTTTGGGTTTTTATATGCCATTGATACTAACCGATAAAACTTTACAACAAATAAAAATAGTGCAATTGCAGAGCCTAAATACAATAAGTATTCCCAACTAAAAGTAATACTAGAAGTATTAATATTATCTATTACAGCTTCTTCTACTGTTATGTTATTGTTTGCTTTACCAATAATAATTTCTGGTAAAACGTAAATATATTCTTTAGGGATTACTGTTTTAAAGCTATCAATTTTAATAAATGGTAACACAATAGACAATAATGCTGAGGCTAATAAGTAAAACCGGTTCCAATTAAAGAAGGTTTCTTTTTTTAAAAACACATCGTAAATTAATAAAAATAGCAACTGAAAAATAACCGTTTGTAAGATATAGTGAAGCATAATTTTATTTTTTAGTGTCTTTATCTATTTCTTTTAAAACAGATTCTAACTCATTTAAACTGATGTCGTTTTTTTTCATAAAAAATGAAACCATACTATTAAAAGAGCCTTGAAAATAATTATCTACAAGTTTGTTAATAGACTGGTTGCTATACTCATGTTTCTCTAACAATGGAAAATAAATATGTCCTTTACCTTTCTTTTCATAATCTACAAAACCTTTGTTTTCTAAAATTCTAACAATTGTAGATACCGTATTATAAGCAGGCTTAGGTTCTGGGAACTCTTCAATTATTTGCTTTACATTGGCTTTTTTTAATTGCCATAGTACTTGCATGATGTCTTCTTCGGCTTTAGTAAGTTGTTTCATGTGTGTCTATTATTTGTGTTTGGGTCTCTTGCTGTTCGTTTTCAATCATTTTTTAAATGATTAAATTTTTAACATGCTCGTTTAATCTTAATTAATGTATTTTTAAGTTAGAATTTAAAACTTTAAACTAAAAGATTAGTTCAAATATAACTATTTATTTAGTTTAAACTAATTTTTTAGTTATAAATGTAACTTTAATTTGTTTTAAGCGTCTTATAAATAAACACTTTCATGGATATATTTTTAACCATTCTTGGTTTACTTTTTATGATTATTGGTCTTATTGGTAGTTTTCTACCAGTATTACCTGGACCTCCTTTAAGTTGGGTTGGACTGCTATTGCTTTATTTAACAGATGCTATACCAAACAACTGGCTGTTTTTAGGCACTACGCTTGCTATTGCTTTACTTGTTTTTGCTTTAGATTATATTATTCCTGCAATGGGAGCAAAAAAGTTTGGTGGTACAAGAGCAGGAATGGTTGGTACTACTATTGGGCTAATTGTTGGTATTCTTGCTCCAATTCCTGGAGGTATAATTATAGGTCCTTTTGTTGGAGCATTAATAGGTGAGCTATCTAACAAAGCAGATTCTAAGACAGCGCTTAAAGCTGCCTTTGGATCTTTTATTGGGTTTATTACTGGAACTTTTATAAAATTTATTGTGGCAATAATATACTTTGGCTTATTTATAAAAATTGTTTGGGATTATAAAAGCATACTTTTTTAACAAAAAAAAACCTTGTAATTCCTAAGATGAAAATACAAGGTTTGTGTAAATGTGCTATTACCAACTAAATCCTAAATAAATTGAATTTAGCTACTATGATTGTTGATAGGACAAATCTAAATAATATATAATTATACAATTACGGCTTTTACCGTAATGAAAAACCTCAAAACTCTTAAAACACCAATAAAAACAATACTTTTCCTCGTTTTAAAATAATCGTGCTTTTGAGTAATTTTAACATTTGAGCTAAAAACACTAGAAATTAATTAATAAAACCATAGCCTCTAGCCTTTTCAATAAGTGTTTTTTCGTCACCTTCTTCAACTTTAAATATTTCTTTTAATTGTTTCTTTTTCTTTTCTATACTGCTTAAAGAAAGTGCCATTTGATTAGCAATATCCTTATTTTTAACGCCTTTAGAAATAAGGTAAAGAATATGATGATTGGTCTCATCTACTACTAGGTTACTAAAACTAGTTTTTCTAATGGTATGGTTTACAGTACCACTATAAAATGGTGGATTATTTAAAACTGCTTGAAAAGCACTAGCCAATTCTCTGGACGTTAAATCGCTTTTAATTAAAAATCCCTCTGGATTAATATTATTTATAATGCTATGAATACGATAAGATTCATCAAACATAGTAAGCATTACTATTTTAGAACTAGGCGATTTTTCTCTCACATACATTGCCAAATCTTCTCCAGATTTGAATGCTCCATCTAAGGATGGAGGCATACTTATGTCGAAAAAATAAACATTATAAAACTCTCCAAGCGCAATAGATTTTTTAATTAAGCCTAAAGATTCGTCGCAGTTAGTTGCAAAATCTATAGAGAGAGCTTGTTCTCTAGTTTTTGTGGCTAGTAAAGTATTTCGATAACCTTCAATAATCATTGGGTGATCGTCTGTCATTAATATTTTAATAGTTTCTTTTGCCATTGTAAAGTGGTTTCTGTGTTAGATTGGGATTTCTATTTTTATGGTTGTTCCTTCATTAATTTTAGTCTCTATTTTCTGTTTACCTCCAATGGAATTTACTCTTGTTTTAATATTTTTTAGGCCTATACCTTCTTTTTGTTTATTCTTATCATACCCAATCCCATCATCCATTATGCATAAAGATATTAAATTATCTTCTTGTTCCAACATTACCTCAACAAGTTCTGCTTTAGCATGTTTATAAATATTTTGAAGCGATTCTTGTACAATTCTATAAATATGAATCTTAGTTTTATTGGTTAGGTTGTCCCATTTAATTTCTTGATCGAGTTTGGTTTTATAGTCTAACTCGTAGGCACTACATTGTTTTTCTACCAATGAATTAATTAAATCTGTAAAACTAGTATTGGATATAAAATCTGTATTTAAATCGTGAGATACCTTCCTTATATCTTTTTCAATCTCCATAAGGTCCTTTATATAAGTTTCTCTACTAGAAATAGCCTCTTCGGTATTAACCATATTAAGACTATCTAAACTCAATCTAGTACCAAATAACCTACCTAAAATTCCATCGTGTATTTCTTGAGAAATACGCTTTTTTTCTAAGGACCTAGCTTCGTCCATTTTATCTTGCTGAGATAACATAAGATTATAAATCTCTTCGTTTGCTTTTTGTTGTTGCTGTACTAATTGGAGTTCTTTGTTTTTTTCACGTTGCGTCTTGATAATATATAAAAGCAGCATTGAAAATAAAAGTCCTATTGTAATAATAACCAACCAAATATTTTGTTTAGAAATAGCTTCCTTTTCTTGTTTAATAACATCTGTTTCGTAATCTATTCTTGCAAATTTATTTCTTATGGAGCGTTCTGCATTTATTAAGCTATCGTTTAACTTTACGTATTCGTTTATAAACAGGTTTGAAGAATCTTTATTAAATGAAGCTTTTAAAACTAAACTTTCTAACAAAATATCATTCTTGTTTGTTGCTTTTGATATTGTATAAGATTTACCTAGATATTTACTTGCCGAATCTATTTTATTGACAGCCTTAAAATACTTACCCAAATACAAATAAGTATGAAGTTCTATAGTATTGTTCTGAATCGCTTTAGAGATTTTTATTGCCTCTCTAAAAGGAAACTCTACTTCGACTTTAGATCTATTACCAGTTAAGAATTTAGTATGTGCTATATTAGAAATAGCACTTGCGTATGATGCAGAGTCGTAAGTGATAAGGTTTTTATTCTCTAAAATCTCTTCATATTTTTTAATAGCAGTTTTATAATCACCTTTTTCTCTATACGTTGAAGCTATATTACTAATGGTAGAGATTTTAAAATAATAACCATCTACCATATTCTTGGTATAATTTTTTGCGAGGTCATTATATTCTAGAGACTTATCGTAAAGTTTTAGCTCGCGAGACACTATACCTATTAAGTTATTAATTAGCCATAGAGTAAGCAAGTTGTCTTCGATTTCTGGAAGTGCTTCAATTAACTTTTTTGCTTCGATGGCATTAATTTCACTACCAACATAATCTCGTTCTTTATTCTGAATATTAGCCATGTTTAATAAGACTTCACCAGAATTACGATCGTCTTTAATCGCTTTATAGATCTTTACCGCATTAAAATAGTAAGAATATGCTAGGTCTCGTCGTGCATCGTACTCATCGTAAGCAAAACCTAAAATATGGTAAGCATTTGCTATAGCCGAAGAATCTTTTATTTTTATAGCTAGTTTTAAATTTTCAAAATTTATTCGCTTTAAATCTTCAGACTGCTCACTTAAAAGGTATAAGTAGGATAGGTTTTTTTTGCTTTTTAATACTGTTGTGTCAATATCTAGTTGGCTTGAAAATTCTACCGCCTTTTTAGCATATTCTATTCTTGTATTATAATCTAAATTATTATCATTAGAGCGTTTACGTAGCTTATATATAGAATCTAAAACATTAGTATCTTTTCCACTTTGAGAGTGCAAAGAAGTAACAAATAAAAAAGTTAAAATAAAATATTTAAACAAAGAAT
>NZ_JALZVX010000077.1 GCF_023299985.1 Lacinutrix sp.
AAGATGGTAGCATAGATTACGTAAAAGGAGCAAATGTTGCAGGTTTTGTAAAAGTTGCAGATGCTATGTTAGCACAAGGTGTTGTTTAATAAAAAAGTATAAATTTTTTAAAAAAGCTTCCTAATTTAGGAAGCTTTTTTAGTTTGTATTACCATTGCCAAGTAGATTTATATTTCTTTCAATTATTTCAAAAATAACAATATCTGGTTTAAAAGTCTCTATCTCTTTTTTATCTATTACATAATTTCTATGGTAGATAATTTCACCAAAACTTTCGTTAAAAAAAGGGATCCATGCATTTGCAAAAGAATCTCTAAACAGGATAGTTTTTAAGGTTTGGCTTTTGTTTTTATAGTGGACTGTTTTTCTGGAGTCTATAATTAATTCTGCTTTAGAAGGTGTTTTCTTTTTTATACTAATTGAAGGTTCTTCAATAGTTAAATTGATCATTTTTGTTAAATCTCCTCTGTTATATACTTTATTAATTAATTCAAAATCGTTTATGCTTACTTTATGTATTGAGAAGTTTTTACTAATAATATCAATAGTGGAAGCATAACCAACATAAGAGCCATAATAATTCCAATGTGTATCTGTTTTTAAATACAACTTATGTTCTTTTTTACTTTCTAAAAGCGGAAAGGATAGATCTATAATTTCAATACCAGCATTTTTTTTAAGCAAAGGTTTTAAAACCTCTAATTTTGTGGGATTTTGATCTAGCTTAAAAGGTAAATATTCTTGATAAACTTTATTTTTATCTGGTGGAATAACGACGTAAAAAGCTATGTTTTTGGAATCAAAATATTTTTTAAGCTTTCCTAAATAATTAACAGTGTTTGCTAATTTTTTTTCTACAAATGGATCGTTTCCAAAACTATTGTTTAAAACGTTGTTGTTATTATTTCCAAGAAAAAACCAGTCTTCTTTTCCTTGAGCAACTCTATTAGGAATTGGATTTTCGTTTAAAACATTAGATTTTATATTAATATAGTTGTTAACTAAAATCGTTTTAAGGCCAAAATTCTCTAAATAATAATTTTTAAACTTACCAATAGAAGTAATTGGATCTTTTAAATTAAGTTTAGGTAAGGATCTGTGTTTTCTGTTTTCATTATTAATGAAACCACTTTCTAAATCTAAGACTTGTACAATATTTGGCAATACTATAGCTGCTAGAAATAGTATTGTTGTTAGTTTATATATTGTTTTGTTATTCATTTAAAATCTAAAATAAATAAAAGGATTGTAAGAATCTGTCGCTATATAGATATAGCTTATAAAAAGTAAAGAAAACAAACCAATTATTTTTAAACTTATTAACACTTTATACTTTATAGATTCTCTATTTAAAGACTTAATATACTCTTTAAACTTTCTATGTACAGGAGTTGAGAAAATTAAAGCTAAAATAAGCACAATAATGGTTTCTTTAGAGAGGTAATAATTTAGATACTCAAAATTAGTAGTTGCATTAAAATTAAACATCATTTTAATGTAATTAAAGGCATCTGTTATGGTGTCGCTTCTAAAAATTGGCCAGGTAATATTTACAGCCAATAAAGTGTAAAAAACAGAAAGGCCTTTACCAGCTTTATTTAATAATTTTTTTAATCCTAATTTTTCAATTACAATAAAAAGACCATGGCTAATTCCCCAAATTATGTATGTCCAACTTGCACCATGCCATAAACCCGTAATAAAAAAAACAATAAATAAGTTTAAATATGTTCTTAGAGTTCCTTTTCTATTACCACCTAAAGAGATGTATAAATAATCTTTAAACCAGCTTGAAAGTGTTATGTGCCAGCGCCTCCAAAACTCTTGTATTGATTTTGAAATATAAGGATAGTTAAAGTTTTCTGGAAAGTTAAAACCAAACATTTTACCTAAACCAATAGCCATATCCGAGTAGCCAGAGAAATCAAAATAGATTTGAAAACTGTAAGCAATTACTCCAAGCCAAGTTATTATAACAGAAGCTTCATTAGCTGGTAAATTAAAGATTCCATCTACTAAAAATGCACAGTTATTGGCAATTATCATTTTTTTTGCTAAACCAATTATAAAACGTTCTACACCTTCTGCAAATAAAGGAAAACTTGTTGTTCTATTTTTTAGTTCTTTTTCAATGTGAGAATAGCGTACAATAGGTCCAGCAATTAGCTGAGGAAATAAAGTAACATAAGTAGCAAAATGTATAAAATTTTTATTCGCTTTTACACTACCTCTGTAAACATCTATGGTATAAGACATGGTTTGAAAAGTGTAAAAACTTATACCTAATGGAAGAACCACATTTGCAAAACGGTTAGCACTAGTAGTTGTAATATTGAAATTTTGTAAGATCTCGACTAGGTTGGAAAAAACAAAGTTTGAGTATTTAAAGTAGACTAAAATAGAGAGATTAAAAAAAAGGGATAGTATTAAGCCTAGTTTTCGTTTTCCAGACAAAATAATAAGTCCGGCTAAATAATCTATTAAAGCAGATAGTATAATTAATACAACTAACTCTTTTTCTCCCCAAGTATAAAAACCAAGACTTAAAACTAGTAAAATTAAATTTTTAGCTCTTTTAGGAGCTAAATAATAGATAAGTAGTGTAAAAGGTAAAAAAAGAAATAAAAAAATAGGACTACTAAATAGCATTGTCTGTCTTAAAATTAACAAAGACCAAAATACAATAAATTATAGTATTTTTGGTTTTTAATAATAGTACTCACAAAGTTTCTTTAAATGCATAAAATAAAATCATTTTTAATCTTACTATTATTAGCCTTTTCACAATTTGTAATTGGGCAAGATTTTTCAGATTCTTGGAAAGGTTATTTTTCGTATTTAGATATTAAGGATGTTTCACAAGGTGAGTCTAAAGTTTTTGGTGCCGCAGAAAATGCTGTTTTTATTTACGATACAGAAACTAATGAAATTGAAAAACTATCCACTATAAACGGGATGTCTGGAGAAACTATTTCTAGTATTCATTATGTAGAAGACAGTAGTTTATTACTTATTGGTTTTGAAAATGGCTTAATCCAAATTTATTTTGAGTCTACTCAAGAAATTAAAACAGTAGTTGATATTTTAGAAAAGTCAACAATACCATCTGTTGATAAAAGGATAAACCACTTTAATATCTATAATGGATTCGCTTATATTTCAACAAATTTTGGCATATCCTTGTATGATATTACTAATCTAGAGTTTGGTGACACCTATTTTATTGGTGCTAATGGTTCTCAAATAAAGATTAATCAATCAACATTATTTGAAGATAAAATATACGCAGCGTCAGAAATGGGAATTTTTTATGCAGATGTAGATAATCCTAATTTAATTGATTTTCAACAATGGACTTCTTTTGCTAATGTAGCTTGGGTTGGTATTCAATCAATAAATCAAAAACTTTTTGCAGCTAGAGGAAATACTATTCTCTATGAAGTAATATCAAACACCATAAGTATAGTTGATGACTATTCTGCACAAATACAAGACCTTAGGGCTTTTGAAGACAAATTAATTGCTACAACATTAAATGAGGTACATGTTTATACCACAGAGCCCTTTTTAGAAATAGGTTTAGCAGTACCAAACGACGAATTTGATACCGAATTTTCATCAGCAATAATTACAGGTAGTGATGAGCTTTTTATAGGAACAAAAAAGGAAGTAAATACTGGTAGTCCTGGTTTTGGAATTTTGAAAACAGCTATTAATGCTATTGAAGACTTCGAAGAAGTACATCCAGACAGTCCTTTATCTAACCTTTTTTTTCAAATTAATAATCAAGCAAACCAAGTTTGGGGAGTTCATGGAGGACATTCTACATCTTATAGTTTTAGTGGCTCTGTAGCAAGAAGTGGCATTAGCCATTTAGTAGAAGACGAATGGCGAAATATTTCTTACGATTCTCTTCTTACTATTAGTACTAGACCATGGTATTTATCTTATATTTCTATTAATCCTTTAAATTCAAACGAAGTATTTATAAGTTCATTTTATTCTGGAGTAGTAGAAACAAAACCAGAATCGTTATTTCTTCATGATCAAAACAATAGTACAGTTATACCATTTGCAGGAAACCTTCATATCTCTACGGCTAGTAACTTTGATACAGCTGGTGATTTGTGGGTTACAGTTGGTAGAATAAGTCCGGAGTTAAATAAATTTTCTAATGGTAGCTGGAACTCTTATAGCTTACAAAGTATTATAGATCCTGGAAGCAGTAACCTAGGTTTTTCTTCTGTTACTTTCGATGCTAATAATAATGCGTTTTTAGGGAGTCATAATTATGGACTTATAGGTTTCAAAGAAAACAATGGGAATCCTATTATGAAGAATATAGATAGTGAAGAAGATAATGTTCCTGCTCCTAGCGTTAAATCTATAGCTATAGATAAACAAAACCAATTATGGTTTAGTACAGATAAAGGAATTAGAGTAATTTTTAATATTGAAGAATTTTTTGAAGACCCTGATTTCAAACCTTCAGAAATTATTGTTTTAGATGATGGTACACCAAGAGAGCTTTTTTTCCAGCAATATGTTACAGATATTGAAGTAGATGGTGCTAATAATAAATGGTTTGGTACATTAGATACAGGTGCTTATTTTTTATCAAGCGATGGTCAAGATACTATTTTCCATTTTACAAAAGACAATTCTCCACTTCCATCTAACGATGTATTAGATATTTCTTTAGACGAAGTTAATGGTATTGTATACATAGCAACAGATAAAGGATTAGTTTCTTTTAATAGTGAAACTTCTATTCCAGATAATAATCTAGGAGAAGCCTTTGTTTTTCCAAATCCAGTTAGACCAAATTTTAATATTAACGATAAAAAAATTAAAATTAAAGGCATAACTGGAAATGTAAATATTAAAATTACAGATATTGAAGGTAATCTTGTTACTGAAGCAGAATCAAGAACAAATACAAAATTTAGCGGTTCTAATCTTGAAGTCGATGGAGGCACTGCATTATGGAACGGCAAAAACATGTCTGGTAAAACAGTTTCTACTGGTGTTTATGTAGTATTAATTTCAGATTTAGATTCTTTTGAAACACAAGTGCTAAAACTAATGATTGTGAGATAATGTTACTGTCGACCAATGCCATAGTTCTCTCTAAACTTAAGTATCGTGATAACGATTTAATAATTAAATGTTATACCCAAAAAGAAGGTATAGTTAGCTATCTATTAAAAGGTGTTTTAAAATCTAAACAAGGCTCAAAAGTTGCGTATTATCAATTATTAACACAACTGCAATTAGTTACAGACTTTAAACCCTCAAGATCACTTCAGTATATAAAAGAAGTAAAAATTAATAACCTTTATTCTAGCTTGCATACCAATGTATTAAAAAGTGCTATTGTTATGTTTTTAGCCGAAGTACTCTCTAGTTCACTTCAAGAAGAAGAACAAAACGATACTTTATTTAATTATATTGAAGCCACTTTATTATGGTTAGATATGCATGATAATTATGCTAATTTTCACTTATTATTTCTTTTAAATTTAACAAAGCATTTAGGGTTTTATCCAGATGTTTCAAAAATAGATGCTCCTTTTTTTAATTTAGAAGCAGGAAAATTTCAAGATGAAATGGAGAGTAGATATTCTATTTCTAATGAAAATTTAACACTCTTAAAACAACTATTAGGCACAACATTTGATACTTTAGAAACAGTTAAAATAAATGCTAAACAAAGACGGTCTTTTTTAAGTCTTATCTTAGTATATTTTGAGTTACATTTGGGGACTTTTAAAAAACCAAAATCATTACAAATATTTAATGACGTTTTTAATTAAAAATAAAAAATATTTTCTAGTTTTATTCATCACTTTATTCTTGTGCTTCTATGCTAAAGCACAAGAAATAGTAGTAATAAATATAAACACCCAAGAACCAATTTCTGGTGTTGCTATTTATAATAAAACAAAATCTAAAAGTGTTGTTACAAACTTCGATGGAGAAGCAAATTTAAATAGTTTTGAAGCTTCAGAAATTATATATTTTAAGCATTTATCTTTCAAACTATTTTCAATTAAAAAAGTATTAATTTCTAATTTTAAAGTAAACCTTAAGCCAAAAGCTCAAGGTTTAGAGGAAATAGTAATTTCTGCCTCTAAATTCAAAGAGAATAAAAGAGACGTTCCAAAAAAAATAACTAGTGTAAGCGCATCAGAAATTGCTTTCGAGAATCCACAAACAAGCGCTGACCTTTTAAAATCTACAGGTCAAGTTTATATTCAAAAAAGTCAATTAGGAGGTGGAAGCCCATTAATAAGAGGCTTCTCGACCAATAGATTACTTTTAACTGTAGATGGTGTTAGAATGAACAATGCTATTTTTAGAGGAGGAAATATACAAAATGTAATATCTATTGATCCATTTTCAATTCAATCTACAGAAGTTTCTTTAGGAGCTGGAAATGTAATTTATGGTAGTGATGCCATTGGTGGAGTAATGAGTTTTTATACAAAAACACCAAAAGTCTCTTTTACAGATTCTACTTTTATTAAAACTAACGCTGTACTTAGGTACGCATCGGCAAGTCAAGAAAAAACGGCACATTTAGATGTTAATTATGGGTTTAAAAAATGGGCATTTATTACTAATGGAAGTTACACAGATTTTGGAGACTTAAGAATGGGAAGTCATGGACCAGAAGACTATTTAAGACCAGAGTTTGTGGTTACAACTAATAATGAAGATTTTATTGTAGAAAATAGTGACCCTAAAATTCAAAAATTTTCGGGTTATAATCAATTTAATATCATGCAAAAAGCAAGATATGAAGCTCAAGAAAACTTAAGTTTCGACTTAGGTGTATTTTACACAGTAACTTCTAACACACCAAGATACGACAGATTAATACGTTACGATGGAGATAATTTGCGTTCTGCAGAATGGTTTTACGGACCACAAAAATGGTTTATGACTAACTTAAATGTAACCAAGCTAAGTAGTAACTCTAATCTTTATGATAAAATTAAAGCAACAGTAGCTTATCAAAATTTTCAAGAAAGTAGAGTAGATCGTAATTTCCAATCTGAGATTAGAAACATAAGAGAAGAAAATGTAGATGCCTTTTCTTTTAATGTAGACTTAGAAAAAAAATTAACTGATAAAACAAAACTTTTTTATGGTTTAGAGTACGTACATAATACTGTAAATTCTGTAGGTTCTCAAGAAAATATTATAACAAATACCAAAGAACCAACAGTATCAAGATATCCAGATGGCTCAACATGGCAATCTGCATCAATTTATACAAGTTTAAAGTACAAACCTAATACTAGTGTAGTATTTCAAACAGGATTGCGTTATAATAATGTTGTATCTAAAGCAGATTTCACAAAAAACAATATATTTCTTAATTTACCTTTTACAGAAGCAAATAACAACTCAAGCGCCTTAACAGGAACAGCAGGAGTAAGTTGGACGCCTAACGAAACGTTCCAATGGAAACTTAATTTATCTTCAGCTTTTAGAGCACCAAATATTGATGATATTGGTAAGGTATTCGATTCTGAACCTGGATCAGTAGTAGTACCTAATAACAATTTAAATCCTGAATATGCTTATGGAGGAGAATTAGGATTAACTATTAATTTTGATGACGTTCTAGTTTTAGATACAGCAACGTATTATACGTATTTAGATAATGCATTAGTAAGAAGAGACGGAGAGTTAAATGGTGAAAATCAAATTTTTTACGATGGAGAATTAAGCAATGTACAGTCTATTCAAAATGCATCAAAATCATGGATTTATGGTCTAGAAATTGGAGCAAAAATAAATTTTAACGAAGCGTTAAAATTAACATCTCAATACAATGTTATTGGTGGAACAGAAGAAACCGATGGTATAGAAGTACCAGTAAGACACATTTCTCCTAATTTTGGTAATACACATTTAGTATGGCAAAACAACACCTTAAAAGCAGATGTTTTTGTTAATTATAACAGCACACTATCATTTAATCAATTGGCACCATCAGAACGAAGTAAAGCGTATTTATATGCCTTAGATAGTGATGGAAATCCATACTCACCATCTTGGTACACTTTAAACTTTAGAACCCAGTATAAAATTAATAAAGAAACTACAATAACTGCCAGCTTAGAAAATATTACAGACCAACGTTATAGAACGTATTCTTCAGGTATCTCTGGATCTGGAAGAAACTTAATCATTGCTTTAAAATACAGTTTATAAAAAAGCGTCATTTAAAAAGCTTTTCTCAAGGTGTTAATTCTAATCTATTATTTCTTTACAGCCTTTTTAGTTATTACACTACCATTCGACAGCTCAATTTGAGCAATATAAATTGAGCTACTTATATTTCCTAAATTATATATTTCCGTATTTTCGCTTCCGCGGAATTTATAAACACTGCGACCTAAAGTATCTAATATTTCAACACTATTAATACTTAAGTTTTTAGAAGCTAACGTAAACTTTACATTATTATTTTGAAGCTCAACAATTGAAATGTTATTTGAATTTAGCTCAAATCCGTTAGTTGTTAAAGTGTTAATTTGAAATACGATTTCAAATCTAGAATTGAAATTACCAGCTTCAGATGTAAAAGTGTAATCCAAAGTAGATAGATTATGGTCAATGTTTAATAGATTATCTTTTAAGTAAACAGTGTTGTTTTCGAAAAAGAGACCTTCAAATTGAGCTATAGATAATGTGTATATTGTTGGTACAGTAATAGTTGTTTCAAAACCAACCGGAATAACTTCATCTATTACTAAACTCTCAGGAGCTTTACCTTGAATAGTAAATCGTTCAGAATTATTTTCAATTTCAGTATACATAACAGCCGCATTTATGTTGTATATACTCGCTTTAACATCATAAGAAGTATTATCTGTTGCGTTAGTTGCACCATCTACGTAAGCGACTAATATCTGATTAAACACACCATTATCTGATGTTAAATTCACCCAAAGTCTATTAGGTGAAACAAGATTATTTTTAAAGAACTGACTGTTACTGGTAACATCTGCTTTTCGATGAGAATTATTAAATGTAGCATTACCATTTGCTAATCCTTGAATAAAGAAACTTTGACCGGAAGGCACAAAATTATTTGGAATTATCATATCTCCTCCTGCAGTATTTCCACTACCATTTGTAATTATTGCATAATCACCTTGAGAGAAATTTGCGCCTTGATTTCCACTTGTGTCTCCATTTACTGGAGTGTTTTGCGACCATAAATAAATAGCTCCTCCAGTTATTGCAGAGTTGTCTGCTAAAAAAGTATTAGTATCTATTGCACTTGGATAAGGATTACCAATTAGGTTCCAATCTTCATCTCCATTTGCTCCATTATAAAAAATGGGTACATCAATAATTCCATTATTAAACTCACCTTCAAAAGTATAAGTGTATTGTGTTCCACTCACAAAACCAACAGGATTGTGCATTGCAGTATAACCAAGACCAGAAATCATTAGGTCTGTGTCTAAACATTGAGTCCAATCATCACCATTATCATCAATACCATCAGAACCTGATATAAAAGTATTTGTATTATCAATTTCAATAAATTCGTCTAGAAAATTTGCAGCATTAAACCAATAGCGTCTCCAAGGATGCGCTGTAGCTAAACAATCTTGAATCATTAAATTATTTATTGGAGAACTCCAATATGTATATTCATAGATGCTATTTAAAGGAGTAGTCATTTTGTTAACTAAAGCAGTTCCGTTAGAAGTTAAGTTAAATAAACTAGTATTGCTATTTTGCACAAATGCACCTTGTGTTTCTACGTGTAATTCACCATCTACTAAAACATTATTTTCAACTTCTACAAAAGTATTATTAGCAACAGTTAATCTATATTCTGGAGTAATACCACTAGAGTTAATTATTAAAGAACAAGCTTGAAAACTTCCTTCTGCACTAGTATTATAACTTCCGTCAATAATTGCCATTTTAGTTAAAGTAGGTAAACCATTAGACCAAGCTGTTCCATTCCAAACCGTATTAGCCATAGATACTTGTGTAGCATTTGTAGCTATCGAACAAACACCAGACTCCGTTACCTCGCAATAAAACTGATATCCATCTAAATTATAACCACTAATAGATAGATCTGTTGTTGTTTCTCCTGTAACTGTTCCAGTATTAAAAGCTGCACTAGTAACATCTAACCATCCAGATGTACCATTATTATATTTCCATTGGTAACTTAAAGTTCCGCCACCACCTGCAGTAACCGAAACATTAACATTCGCAGCATCACAATTATCAATATCTAATGGTTGTACATCTATAGTTGGAAAAGGCGTAATTTCAAAGTCAAAACAATCTGTTATTGTACTTGATAACCAGTCTGTTGGGTTGTATGCCAAAGCAGGAGTTGTAGCTGTATTAGCCCTTGTATAAATATAGCCATCATCATGTCCATCTCCATTAGACCATAAATCTATTGCTGTAACTCCATTAAGCAATACTAATTTATCATAATTGGCAGTTGTAAATCCATTGTAGCCTAAAGCTGAAAGTAAAAACTGATCGTCTAATGTAACATTTGTACAACTTGCACAGTTTGAAGCTTGACTAGTTGTTAAAATTAAAAAAGTATCACCTGCTGCAATAATACCACTTAGCGGATAAGTTCCTCCATTATACGTGGTAGGAAGCGTATTTGCATTCGTTTGATTGTTAGAAAATCCTATAGAGTAACCTGATAAATCAATATTTGATGCTGTAGGATTTAGTAATTGTATATAATGGCATGATCCTAAAGTTTCATCATAAATACCAGAAAACATTAAATCTGTAAATCCAGTAGGAATTCCTCCTCCTCCAGAGCAGCTTCCATTTATTAATGTAAAATCTGTTGAGCTATCTAATGGACAACCAGCTTCTGTTACTGTTATAACTCCTGTTGTAACACCTATTGGCGCTTCTGCTATAATTTGTGTTGCAGTTTGTGACGTTATTGTCGCTGCAGTACCATTAAAGTCTACAGTAGATCCTGCAGTAAAACCAGTACCTGTAATTGTTATGTGCGATAGTTCTGGACCTGTTGTTGGTGTAAAACTTGTAATTGTTTGTGTTGGTGTGCAAGAAGGAGAGGAGCAATTAACAGAAACATCATCAAATCGCCAAGGAGAATTTGTTGTCGATACTTTTTCAAATTGAATCCAGACATTAGTATTTGCTGAATATGCAGATAAATCTACAGTATATTGGTTGTAGGAAGCACTTGGTACATTTGAGTGATCAAAAACAGTAACAGTTGTAAATGGACCTGTTTGACTTGTTGTAGACACATTTATATTGAATGTTTTTGCATTAGTGTTACCAGAGCGTCCAAGATAAAAACTTAAACTTGACGGGTTAGAAATTACATCTGTGGTTAAATAACCATTATTTGCACTAAAGGTTACTGCAGCTGGAGCACTATTATAATTAGCAGCTACGGTACTTCTTATGGCATTAGAAGCCAACCAACCTGTAGGTGCAAAAGTAGTAGAGGTAAAACTTTCTTCTAAACATGGACCACTTGATGTTGTCTCGTTATTAGTTAAAGGTAATGTAGTGTTGTATAATGGACCTCCACTACAAGAACTGTTGTATGAAAATATAAAAATATAATAGACTGTTGTTGGGTTTAATCCTGTTAATGAAAAAGTTGTTGCATTACTAGATTGTAAAACTGTGCCTGAAGCTATAGTATCTCCATTTGTATAAGAAGTGGTGTCAATTGGGTTTGCTCCTAAAGTTGCACTTGTGCTGTAGACTACTAAGTAATTTTCTGCAGTTGGTGAAGATGCGCTAAAGCTTCCGTTAAAACTTGAATTAGTAATATTTGAAAAATTTAATGCTGCTGGTTGTGCAGTTGGAGTTGTACATGGAGCAGAAGAAATACCTTTGATTAATGCATCATCAATTACCCAAGTTTCATTAGCACTATTATTAGTAAGTTCAACTTTTAATCTTAATAATGAAGAACTTGGTAAACCAGATATTGAAAGGTATGAATACCCATCAGTAGTTGCATAACCTCCACTTCCAGGAGCAAATACGCTAGTTGAATTATCACCATCATATGAAGTAGTAGCATTTCCTGTTCCTGCATTTGTACCTGAAAAGCCCCATTTAGCATTCGAATTCCCATTAACTTGCAACTCTTCGGAGTAGGTAGTTCCTCCATCAGTACTTACTGAAATAATTACATTATCACTTGCTTCTGCTCCATTTCCAGAAGTACCTGCAAAAGATGCTAACCTTACTGAAAAAGAGATACTAGTATAGGAACTAGCGTTTACTGAAGCGAATTCTACAATTTGCGAATCATTGTTAACTTCTAAAGCATGAGATCCCGATACATAATTTGGAGTATTTGGAAATGGTCCAATAGCAGAGGTTGTGCTACCTCCAGTATAAGTCATAATTGGAGTTCCTCCATCAAAATCTTGTTGTGCTATTGTTACTTGAGCATTAGAGTAATGAAATGATAGTACTGCTAATAAAAAAAATATTAATGCTATATCTTTTTTCATAAAACAAATTTTTAAATAAAGTTTAAAAGCTTTTATATCGGTTGTTTAACTGATATTTATGGGATAAAGGTATTGAAACACATATAAAGAGACAAAGTTATTCGATAAAGCGCATAAAATAATTCAGAAGCACTAAATCGTATAAACTTGTAATGTTTTTAAAAAAGAAAAAGACCAAACTAATTAAAGTTTGGTCTAAGATTTCTTAAAAAAAATATTTTTATAATTATTTTTTAACAGCTTTTTTGCTAATTACTTGTCCATTACTAAGCTCAATTTGAGCAATATAAATAGCGTTACTTAAATTTGAAAGATTATAAGTTTGGGTGTTTTCGCTTCCGCGGAAATTATAA
Source organism: Lacinutrix sp. (assembly GCF_023299985.1). GTDB lineage: Bacteria > Bacteroidota > Bacteroidia > Flavobacteriales > Flavobacteriaceae > Lacinutrix. Next base: position 12,896 of record NZ_JALZVX010000077.1, read on the forward strand.
ATCTTACGACCTAAAAGATCTAATATTTCAACTCTTTTAATAGTTAAATCTCCATTGTAAACAAATTTTACATTATCGTTTTGAAGTTCAATAATAGATAAGTTATTACTATTAGTTGTAAAACTATCTGTAGATAAAGTACTTGTGTTAAATACAATTTTAAAACGATCATTAAATTCTCCTTCAGCAGAGGTAAATGTGTAATCGCTGTTAGATAAATCGTGAACTGTATTCATTAATGAATCTTCTAAATAGACTGTATTGTTTGTTAAAAAATAGCCTTCAATTGAGGCTAGGCTAATATTATATATTGTAGGAACATTAATTAATGTTGAAAAGGCTAAAGGCATAACTTCATTTTCATTTAGGCTATTAATACTTTTTCCTTGAATTGCATAAACGTAAGAGTTGTTATTTATGCTAGAGCCAAATACAACAGGAGTATTTGATCCTGAGTTTTTAGCTGCATCAAAATAAGCTCCATCAAAACCATTTGTTGCTGTTGCATTATACCCAACCAATAATTGACTAAATACACCATTATCAGAAGTTAAGTTTAGTCTAAATTTTTCTGTAGCTGAAGTAGGACTTTGTGAAGTTTTAAAAAATTTAGAATTATTATCTCTAACACGCATAGCGTTATTAAATGTAACATTACCCATAGAAGACACTCTATCATCTGTATCTACAAAATTCACGAAAAAACCTTGAGCAGAAGATATTTCTCTTGTAGGAGTAACCATGTCTCCACCTGCAGTTTCTCCCATACCATTAATTACTGCATAATCACCAGAAAAGTTTAAAACTTGATTGCCGTTATTAGTATTACTAGGAGGCGAGTTTTGCGACCACAAATAAATACTTCCATCTAAGGTAGCATTTGGGTTAGAAACAGACCACATGTTTGTAGCAAAAAACAAGTCTACATCTATAGCAGATGGATAAGGATTACCTATAAAGTTCCAGTTATTATCTGGTACAATACTAGAACTATTACTCGCATCATTTCTTACTACAGCAACATCAATATCACCATTGTTTAAAGTGCCTTCAAATATATGGTCAAAATTTGGACCACCAAAAAAACTAATTGATGTAGGAGACATTGTAGCAGCATAACCAACTCCTTGCAACATTAATCCAGAGGCCAACTGCCAATCATCTCCATTATCGTCTATATCATCTAAAATATCTCCAAGTACATATGCAGTAGTAGCATTATTGTTATTAGTTTCAAAAGTTAAATCTGCAAAATTTGCAGCACTAAAGGTAAAGCGTCTATCTGGATTTGCTGTAAAAAGCACATCTTCTACATTTTCGTTGGATACAGGACTACTCCAATAAGTATATTCATACCAATTATTTATAACTGCAGTAGATCTAGTAACTTGTGCAGTATTATCTGTTGCAAAAAAGCTACTTCCTGTATCATCGTAAATTGCTGCATTATCTACCTGTACAAAAGAACCTTTATCTTGAATAAGTATTTGTCCATTATTAATAACGTTTGTAAAAACTTCTACATAATTATTTTCTGCTATGGTTAGGCTAAAACCAGAATTTATTGTTAAGCTGCATGAACTAAAACTACCATTGGTTAAAGTATTATAATTACCTGCTAAACTAGCAGCATCGTTAGAGAGAGGTCCAGTAACATTATCCCAACTAGCACCATCCCAAGTAACAGTATTTGGACATGAAATACATGAATAAGAACAACCTCCAATAGTTATTAAATTTCTATTATTGTTAGTAGTCCAATTTGCACTTGTAGAGACTGCTGCTAATATTAATGCAGAATCTGATGTAAC
>NZ_JALZVX010000078.1 GCF_023299985.1 Lacinutrix sp.
CTTTACTTGGAAACCTTTCATGGTTTTGTAACGTGGAAAAATATCTTTTATAGCACGTGCTAAAACGTGGTGTACTCCTGGAAGACCGTTTGCCGAAGGAGGTCCTTCAAAAAACACGTATGGTTCTGCACCTTCTCGAGTAGATATACTCTTTTCGAAAATGTTATTTTCTTGCCAATACTTTAGAATTTCTTCTGCTACGTTGGGTAAGTTAAGTCCTTTATATTCAGGGAATCCTGCGCTCATTTTTTTTAATTTCTTATAAGAAAAGCGAAATTAAGGAATTTTGAGAAAAAAGTGTGGTTTAATTGAATGGAAATGGTTAATCTTCTATTTTCAATTCAAATTTTGCTCCATCTGGCAAATCTTTAATTTGTCTTGCTAAATTTCCACTAAAGGAGATCAATTCTATAAAAGATATTTTACCTAAATTTTCAGCCTCATATCTACCTCCTAGTACTCCTGCTAATTTCAGACAAAATTTTTCGTTTTCTTTTAATTCTCCTAAATAATCTTTTGAAAAACTTACTAGAGTTTTCATTTCCCAGTCTTCAACAAAACCTTTATCTCTTTTTAAGATTTCGTATTCAGTTAAATTATTAGATATCACAGAAAACTCTAATTCCTCAGGACAAATTCTACATATCTTCCCTTCTTCTGAAGAAAAAATAATGTTTCCAAAATCATTTATATCTAGAATTTTTTTTGGAATTTGTTTAGTCCAATTCCAGCTATCTTTGATTGTATCAATAATGATGTGATAATATTTAAACTATAAAATCCACCAAATCTTCAATCTTGGAAATCAATTGAATTTTTATTGTAGATTTTGTTAGTGAAATTTTGTTGTATTTTGAAACAAAAATGGTTGAAAACCCAAGTTTTTCAGCTTCAAGAATGCGTTGTTCAACACGCTGTACCGGTCTAATTTCACCGGACAATCCAACCTCAGCAGCAAAACAATAATTTGAAGGTAAAGCTTCATCTTCATTAGATGATAAAATGGCAGCAACAACTGCTAAATCTATCGCCGGATCATCTACTGTTATACCTCCTGTAATATTTAGAAAAACATCTTTTGCGCCTAATCGAAAACCTGCTCGTTTTTCTAAAACTGCCAATAGCATATTTAAGCGTTTAGCATTAAAACCTGTTGCGCTACGTTGTGGAGTGCCATAAACCGCTGTACTCACTAAGGCTTGCACTTCTATCATTAAAGGTCTTACTCCTTCTAAGGTTGCTGCAACTGCGTTACCAGAAAGTTCTTCATCCTTTTTAGAAATTAATATTTCGCTTGGATTACTTACTTCTCGTAATCCAGTACCTTGCATTTCATATATACCTAGTTCATGTGTTGAACCAAAACGATTTTTTTGTGCTCTTAAAATTCGAAATACATGATTGCGATCGCCTTCAAATTGCAAGACTGTATCCACCATATGTTCCAATATTTTTGGTCCAGCAATATTACCATCTTTAGTAATATGACCAATTAAAACAACAGGAGTATTGGTTTCTTTAGCAAATTTTATAAGCTCTGTAGTGCATTCTTTTACTTGTGAAATACTTCCGCTTGAAGATTCGATATAATCACTATGCAATGTTTGAATAGAATCTATAATTACAATATCTGGCTCTAAAGCTTCGATTTGCTTAAATATATTTTGTGTTTTTGTTTCCGTTAGAATATAACAACTCTCATTATTTGGGTTAATACGTTCGGCACGCATTTTTATTTGCTTCTGGCTTTCTTCACCTGAGACATACAACGTTTTGTAGGGTAGTTTTAAAGAAATTTGAAGCAATAAAGTACTCTTTCCTATTCCTGGTTCGCCTCCTAAAAGTGTTAAAGATCCTGGAACAATACCACCTCCTAAAACACGGTTAAATTCACTGTCAAGCGTGTCTAGCCTTGCTTCCTTAGAGCCATCAATTTGTTTAATGGTTAAAGGTTTAGAAATACGTTTGTTTGTGTTTGAAGGTGTTTTCCATTCGCTCTTTTCTGGCTTTTGAACAACCTCTTCTACAATAGTATTCCATTCTTTACATGCTGTGCATTGTCCTTGCCATTTAGAATATTGTGTACCACAACTCTGACAAAAAAAAGTAGTTTTAACTTTAGCCATGTTCACTTTCCGAAGTATCGGAAATCTCTTTAATTTAATTAATTATTTCTTCCACGAAAGCGAAAGCTTATTTTATTAGTAACCAAAATCGGCTTTAATTTGTTCTGCTAATTCTAGAACCTGATCTTTAGTAATGCCTCCAATTTCTTCTAATACATAAGCAGATTGGTAAGTTTTCATAGCTTTTTTAGCTTCTCCTGTTTCTTCGAAAAAGCGCCCTAAATAGTAGTTGCCTAATAAAGTATTTGGATATTGTTTTCTTGCTAACTTCCCAAGAGACTCGTAATATTCAAACTTTTTAGATTTATTTATTGCAGCAGCAATGGCTCTAAAATCGTTGATTAATATTTGTTTTTTTATACCGAAAAGATCTTCGATAGTTTCATATTTTTCGGTTAAATAATCGACAGGCGAAGTATCTAATTTTATAATGGTTTCACTATATTCTTTTTTAGAAATTGGTCTAAAAACAAAGAAAATATTTTCTAATGCCTTTGGTATTGCATGAGCTGGAAGTGAGTAATGTGATGGTCCTTCAAAATTATCAAAAGTACTTAAAACACTTTTATTATCTATTCCTTTTATAGCTGTGTTTAAAGCTTCAGTTTGTGTTTTTATAGCTTTAACATCATTACTAGATGTTGCTAAATAGTAAAATGTTTTTGTTGTTATATTAGGAAGCCTTTCAGTTAAAAAAGTTTTCATGTCTGGAGCCAAATCTGGACTTAAACTAACGTATGCATTAAATAACGGAATTTCTTTAAGTAAATAATAGTTAATAAAGTTTGCTGTAATACCATGACCAACTGCAACTTTAAATTTTTCTGTTCTGTAGGTTTTCTCTATATATGGAATAAGTTCTTGACCTATAAAGTCGAAAAAAGAAGCTCCTGTCTCTATTGGTAGAGAGTTTTGTTGGGAGTACGTAGTGTCGTCCTCTCGTTTGTCGAATTGATTAACACCAACTACTATTGCTTCTGGAATATCTTCCCAATATGCTGCATATTCTACATTTCCTGCAACTATCTCAAACATATAATCACCGTCTAAAACTACAATTATTGGGTAGCTTTTATCGCTAGAATCGTAACTTCTAGGTAATTGAATTTTAATTTCTCTTGGTTCTCCTAGTTTTTCGGAATTAAAGTTTTTGTATGTTACTTGTGCTCCAATAATTTGAATTGAAAAAAATGTAATTAAAAGGTATATAAAACGTGTCATAGTAGGAAATATAAAATTAAAAATGCAATGTACAAATTATTTCTTTCTATTATAAATAGGAAGAAAAATGAAAGATAATGTGCCAAATATAATTATCATTATGGTTTGCGAGGTCCACATAATCCACCCAAATGCTAAACTTGGTACAGAGGCAATACCAAAAACTCCAAAAGCTTTCATCACTGCAACTGGATATACAAATATACCTCCATTTGTTGCTGCAATTGTGAAACTTGCTGCTATAAAAGCAACCAATATAGCACCAATAGTAATATTATTTAAATCCGGCAATGCAAACGTGGTAACATAAAACATGAGCACGTACATAAACCAAATAAACAATGTGTGGAATATAAATTTCCATTTGTGTTTCATATTAAAAATACTTAAAACACCTTCTAATAAACCAAACAAGAATCCTTTAATTTTTAATGCTAATTTAGATTGGCTCTTTTTTAAAATTATAAAAATTATACCAAAAAATAGTAATCCTAAAACTGCAAGTAAGATGAATCTCTTAGAATCTATAGATTTTGATAATAAGGTATATATATAATCAAATTGAATTACTAATGTAAAGCCAATGATACCAAGCATTACCAATAAATCGGCCATACGCTCTGCAACAATAGTTCCAAAACTTTTTTGGAATGGAACACCCTCATAGTTAGTTAACACAGCGGCTCTTAAAACTTCTCCAGATCTTGGTATTCCATAATTAGCTAAATAGGTTATAAATACAGCCATTATACTATTTGGAAATCTAAGGCTATAACCCATAGGTTGTAAAAGATATTTCCATCTATACGCTCTGGATACATGACTTAATAAACCAAAGAAAACACCTAATAAAATCCACCAATAATTAGCAGATTTAAAATATGGAATAATGTCTCCTACAGGTAATCGCGTAAAGGTGTACCAGCCAAAACAGATAGCCAATAAAAAAGGAAGACCAATTTTGAGAGCTTTCTTGGTGGAGTTATTCAACGTAAATTATTTTAGTAAATTATTGGCTTCATTTGGAAACACTAATGATGGCTTAAACACCTTTGCTTCTTCAATATCCATAAAAGCGTAGGTAATAAGTATTAAAATATCGTCTTTGGCAACTAATCTTGAAGCTGCGCCATTTAAGGTTATTTCTCCACTTTTTCTTGGTCCAGGAATAGCATAGGTTTCTAAACGTGCGCCATTATTATTGTTTACAATTTGAACTTTTTCGCCTTGTACAATATTTGCAGCATCCATTAAATCTTCATCGATAGTAATACTACCAATATAATTAAGGTCTGCTCCTGTTACTTTTACTCTGTGAATTTTAGATTTTACTACTTGTATTTGCATGGTACAAAGGTAATTAATTTAGTGCTATATTATCTATTAATCTAATGTCATCTGCATAAGCAGCAACAAACGCACGATAGGTTTTTAATTTAGATTTTCTTTTAACGGTTTTTAAGGTTGTAACCTCTGCAATATTAAAATATTCAAGTTCTAAAAATTTATTTTCTGCAAATTGTTTCTCAACCCATTCTGTTACTTGTTTAGCACTTTTTGTGCCAAATTTTTCTTTAGCGGCTTTTAATGTTTTAAATATAAAAGGTGCAGCTTTTATATAGTCTGGTTTTAATCTTGTATTTCTAGAGCTATAAGCCAACCCGTTTTCCTCTCTAAAAATTTCACAACCATTCACTTTTACTGGTAAGTTATATTTTTGAGCTAATTTTTTAATAATTGCTAATTGCTGAAAGTCTTTTTCTCCAAAATAGGCATTGTTTGGTGTAACTATTTCAAAAAGTTTCTTAACAATAGTACCTACACCATCAAAATGACCTTTTCTAAACTTGCCTTCCATTTCGAATTCTAATCCATCAAAGTTAAAGCTTTCTGCTTTGGTATTACCTTGGTAAATATCTTCTACACTTGGCGCATAAACTAAAATAGTTTTTGAAACTGTTTCTAAAAGCGCAACATCACTTTTTAATGTTCTTGGGTATTTTTTTAAGTCTTGATCGTTATCAAACTGTGTAGGATTTACAAAAACACTAACAACACAAACATCATTTTCTTGCAAAGCTTTTTCAACTAAAGATAAGTGTCCATTATGCAATGCTCCCATAGTTGGAACAAAACCAAAAGTTATTCCTTTTGCCTTTTTCTTAGAAATATGGTCTTGAATTTCTGATTTATTGGTAAAAATTGTCATTTTTTAATATAAAATTAACGCTTGCAAACTTAAGATATTAGTCGCAATCTGCATAAAATTTTGTACTTTTGCTTGTTTTTAATTTCATTTTTATTGTTGAAGTACTTTTAATATTTATCATCTATAAAATATAGAAACATAAAAACTGAAGGTTAAACAAAAACTAATCTAATCATTATTAATCGTTTAAATATAACTTATGAAAGATAAGAGAATATTATATGTGTCGTCTGAGGTTGTGCCATATTTACCTGAAACTGAGATTTCTTCAATGTCGTTCGAAACTCCAAGAATGGTAAACCAACAAGGTGGACAAATTAGAATATTCATGCCTAGATATGGAAATATTAACGAAAGAAGACACCAATTACATGAGGTAATTAGGCTTTCTGGAATTAATTTAGTTATTAACGATTTAGATATGCCACTTATTATCAAAGTAGCATCTATACCAAAAGAGCGCATACAAGTTTATTTTATAGATAACGATGAGTACTTTAAAAGAAAAGCGACATTAACAGATGAGGATGGAAAATTATTTCCAGATAACGATGAACGTGCTATTTTCTTTGCTAAAGGTGTTATAGAAACTGTTAAAAAATTAAACTGGTCTCCAGATATTATTCACGTTCATGGATGGCTTGCAGCCTTGTTACCACTATACCTAAAGCAGTTTTATAAAGATGAACCATTATTTAACGAAAGTAAAATTGTTACTTCGGTTTACAATCAAAGCTTTGAAAACACGTTAAACAAAGACCTTATTAACAAAGTAGCTTTCGATAATATAGATAAAGACGCTTTAAAAACGTTAGAAGAGCCTACTTATAATAATTTAATGAAAGTAGCTATAGATAACTCAGATGCTTTAATAGTGGGATCTCAAGAAATCCCTAAAGAGTTAGAGGATTATTTAGAAAAAACAGGTAAACCTGTTTTAGAATACAAAGAAAAAGACGAGTTTGCTGAAGCATATACAAACTTTTATAATGAAAGTGTTTTATAACACACGAAGAAGAAAATTTTATGAAAAAAACGATTAAGAGCCTCAAGTTTATTGCTTTACTTGGCTTAATTTTAGTAATCTCAATATCTTGTGACAATGATTTTAGTAATATTGAAAGTAATATTCAGGGCATAAAAAACTTTGAATCTAAAAGTAAACTATTTCCATTTGTTACAAAGACTAAAAACTTTACACCTTTTACACCTGTTGGAAGTAATGACGAAGTAGGAGTACAAACAAGTAATTTAAATGGTAACCTTTTTGGTGTTTATACAGATCCAACAAATGGTTTTGGAACCACAGTAGCTAGCGTTACAGGTCAGGTTGTACCAGCCACATTTAATCCAGATTTTGGAGACAGTAATAGACAGGTTGAGTCTGTATTCCTAAACATCCCTTATTTTGCTAGTATAGAAAGCACAGACGAAGATGGTGCTAATACTTATAAGTTAGACTCCTTAATTGGTGCTGCTGATCAGGAATTTAAGCTAACTATTTATAGAAACAATTTTACAATTAGAGATTTAGATCCTAATACAAATTTTCTAAGTCCACAATGCTACTATTCTAATCAAGGAGATTTGTTTGAGGCTAATGCAGATTTATTATACACCGATGAAGCATTTAAAATAAATGCAGACGAGTTTACAACTACGCAACTAGTAGATGGTGAAACTATAACAGAACGTTTTCCTCCCGGAATAAGAATTGATTTAATAAAATCTAACCCAAACGATACAGAAGGTAATAGAACCTTTTGGGAAGATATATTTTTTGCAAACCAAGGCAACGCAGTATTGAGCACAAGAAGTAATTTCAAAGATTTTTTTAAAGGGTTAATTATTAAAGTTGAACCTTTAGCAAGTAATCCTGAAAGCAGTATTACCTACTTAAATTTTAATGCAGCAAATGTTGTTTTTGATTATACAAATCAAGAAGAAATAGACGCAGTTGAAACTTTTACAGGTCTAGAAGAAACTGCTTACAACTTAGATTTTAACCAGAATATCGTTAATACTTATAATCAAATTGATATTGAAGATCATAATGGAGACGAAGACAACTTGTACTTAAAAGGAACAGATGGTTCTATCGCTGAATTGGAATTGTTTTCTGGAACTATTGAAAATGAAGAAGGTGAATTAGTACCAAGTTTAGATTTTTTTACTAGTAGAAAAGATAAATGGTTAATTAACGAAGCTAATTTGGTTTTTTATGTAAACCAAAATCTTGTAGATGGTGATGGAACAAACGAACCAAACCGTTTAACACTTTATGATTTAAAAAACAACACACCAATTATAGATTATTTCTTAGATGGATCTACAAATATTAATGAACCAACTTTATCGAAAACAATCTTTTCAGAGGTATTAGAAAGAGACAACGATAACAAAGGTGTAAAATATAAAATTAGATTAACGTCTCACATTACTAATATTTTACAAAATGATTCTACAAATGTTAAATTAGGTTTATTTATTGCTAATAATGTCAATAATTTAGTACTAGCTAAAGTTCAAGGAAGAAATAGTGATAATGATGACAACACTATAGACGTTGTTCCTAACACAAGTATCTTAAGCCCTAAAGCAACTATTTTACATGGTTTTGACGATAACATTAACACGCCATTGAGAGCAGAATTTGAAATTTTTTATACAGAACCAGAAAATTAATTTATATATATATGTGTGGTATAGTTGGCTATATTGGTAAAAGAGAAGCTTACCCTATTATTCTTGAGGGTTTAAAAAGACTAGAATATAGAGGCTACGATAGTGCAGGAATCGCTTTGTACGATGGTGAAAATTTAAAACTATCTAAAACCAAAGGTAAAGTTGCAGATTTAGAAAATAAAATTACTAAAGAGATATCTCTTAACGGATCAGTTGGAATAGGTCACACACGTTGGGCAACACATGGTGTGCCAAACGATGTTAATTCTCATCCCCATTATTCTAATTCTGGAGATTTGGTAATTATTCATAATGGAATTATTGAAAATTATGCTTCCATTAAAGAAGAGTTAATAAAAAGAGGATACTCTTTCTCTTCTGATACTGATACTGAAGTATTAATCAACCTTATTGAAGACGTTAAAAAGAACGAAAAAGTAAAACTTGGAAAAGCAGTACAAATAGCATTAAACCAGGTTGTTGGCGCATATGCTATTGCGGTTTTCGACAAAAATAAACCAGACGAAATAGTTGTAGCAAAATTAGGAAGCCCACTTGCTATTGGTGTAGGAGATAACGAATTTTTTATTGCTAGTGACGCTACACCATTTTTAGAATACACTAAAAAAGCTATTTATCTAGAAGATGAAGAAATGGCAATTGTACGTCTAAAAAAGGGTATAAAAATTAGAAAAATTAAAGACGATTCTTTAGTAGCACCTTATATACAAGAACTTCAACTTAACTTAGAACAAATAGTAAAAGGTGGTTACGATCATTTTATGCTTAAAGAAATACACGAACAACCAGAAGCTATAAAAGACACCTATCGTGGAAGATTAAATGTAAAAGAAGGCTTAATAAGAATGGCTGGAATAGACGATAATCTCGAACATATTCTTAATGCTAATAGAATTATTGTTATTGCTTGTGGTACATCTTGGCACGCAGGTTTGGTTGCAGAATATATATTTGAAGACTTAGCTAGAATTCCTGTAGAAGTTGAATATGCTTCAGAATTTAGATATAGAAATCCAATAATTACAGAAAAAGACGTAGTTATTGCCATATCACAATCCGGGGAGACTGCAGATACGTTAGCTGCAATAAAATTAGCTAAATCTAAAGGTGCATTTGTATTTGGTGTTTGTAATGTTGTTGGCTCTTCCATAGCCAGAGAAACACATGCTGGAGCTTATACTCATGCAGGACCAGAAATAGGTGTAGCATCTACAAAGGCTTTCACTACTCAAATAACAGTTTTAACATTAATTGCTTTAAAATTAGCAAAAGAGAAAGGTACTATTTCTAAGTCAGATTTTCAACTTCATTTACAAGAACTACAACTTATCCCAGACAAAGTTAAAAAAGCTTTGTTGCAAGATGAACACATAAAAACAGTAGCTAAAATTTATAAAGATGCTAAAAACTGTTTGTATTTAGGTCGCGGCTTTAATTTTCCAGTTGCTTTAGAAGGCGCTTTAAAACTTAAAGAAATCTCTTATATTCATGCTGAGGGTTATCCTGCTGCAGAAATGAAACATGGACCTATTGCTTTAATCGATGAGCAAATGCCTGTTTTCGTTATAGCAACAAAAAGAGGACATTACGAAAAAGTAGTTAGTAATGTTCAAGAAATAAAGTCTCGTAAAGGAAAAATTATTGGTATTGTTACTGAAGGAGATAAAGACGTTAAAAATCTAGCAGACCATGTAATTGAAGTACCAGAAACGTTAGAATCTTTAACACCTTTATTAACAACAATACCACTACAGTTGTTATCCTATCACATTGCTGTAATGCTTGAAAAAAATGTCGATCAACCTAGAAATCTGGCAAAATCTGTAACCGTAGAATAACGTTCCTGCTACACTTAAGGTTACCATTTTAAATTATTAAATACTTAAAAATCACCATCTTTTTTATTAATTACATAAAAAAAGATAGAGATTTTTAAGTATTTTTTTATTATGCACGCATAATTTTGTTAACTTTTTATTAAGATATACTTAAAAAACGTATCTTGGCTTTTATAAAATTAACTAAATCTAAAAAATGAAAACAATCTTATCAATTGTATTGTCTTTCTGTTGCACACTTATATTTGCACAGACCACACTAACAGGTACTGTTACAGACAATAACGGCTTACCTATTCCTGGTGCAAATGTTATTGTTACTGGTACATCTTCAGGAAATGTAAGTGATTTTGATGGTAAATTTACTTTAAAAACAGACAGCAATCCTCCATTTTCTATACAAGCTAGTAGTGTTGGTTTTTCTACAGAAGTAATAAATGTTACTTCAAAAAATGAAACAATAAATTTCGTTCTTCAAGAAGGAAGTATTCTTGATGAAGTAGTGCTATCTGCTTCTAGAACTCCAGAACGTATTTTTGAATCTCCTGTAACTGTAGAACGTTTTGGTATTAAAGAAATAAAAAATACTGCGTCTGCAGATTTCTATGGTGGACTAGAAAACCTAAAAGGTGTAGATGTTAACACAAATAGTTTAACGTTTAAGTCTGTAAATACACGTGGTTTTGCAACGTTTGCAAACACAAGGTTTATGCAACTAGTAGATGGGATGGACAACTCTACTCCTGCTTTAAATTTCCCGATTGGTAATTTAGTAGGTATGATTGAAACGGATGTTCAAAGTATAGAATTATTACCTGGTGCATCTTCTGCTTTATATGGAGCAAACGCATTTAATGGTATCTTATTTATGAGAAGTAAGAATCCTTTTGACCATCAAGGTATTAGTGTTTCACTTAAAAGAGGTGTCACTTCTCAAGAGGCTTCTGGAACTAATGCTTATACAGATGTTGGCCTAAGAATGGCACATCAATTCTCAAATAAATTTGCTGTAAAAGTAAACTTTGGTTATTTAAAAGGAACGGATTGGGCTGCAACAAGCGAAGTAGATAAAATAGATCCAACTAGAACACGTTCTAATACTAATTACGATGGTATTAATGTTTATGGTGATGAAGTGTCAACAAATATAAGAGCAGCATCAGGATTAGGTGTTATACCAGATGTAGTAGTTAGTAGAACTGGTTATAATGAGCGTGATTTAACAGACTACAACGCAGAAAACATTAAAGCAGATTGGGGATTTTACTTTAGACCTATAGAAGATAATAGTTTAGAGATATCTTATGTAGGTAAAATAGGAACAGGTTCTACAATCTATCAAGGAACTAACAGATATAACATAGATGGTTTCTTTCAACAACAACACAAATTAGAAGTTAAAAACGATAACTTCTTTGTTAGAGCATACGAAGTCGCAGATAAAGCTGGAGATTCTTACGATATGGTTTTTACAGGAATAAACATTAACAGAGCTTGGAAAAGTGATGAAGACTGGTTTGGTGATTATATTGCTACGTATGCTGGTATAGAATTATCAGGAAACCCAACTGGTTTAACAACACAACAAAAGCATGATGCAGCAAGAGCAACAGCAGACACTGGTCGCTTTTTACCAGGATCTGCAGAGTACCAAACTGCGTTTGATGCTAGTATAGTTAACCCAGATTTATCTGTAGGCTCAAGATTTCAAGACGCATCAAAATACTTTCATAGTGATGCTAATTATAATTTTAGTCATTTAACAGATGCCGCAGACATACAATTAGGAGGATCTTACAGACAATATACATTAGACTCTGGCGGAACTATTTATACAGATTTAAATGGCCCTATAAGATATTCTGAATATGGAGTTTACGCACAGGTTCAAAAAGACTTCGAAGTTAGCGAAGACATGAAGCTAAAGCTAACTGGATCTGCTCGTTATGACAAGTCTGAGTTTTTTGATGGATTTGTTTCTCCAAGATTATCTGCAGGTTTAACAGTAAACAGAAACCATAACATTAGAGCTTCTGTACAAACAGGTTTTAGAAACCCAACAACTCAAGATTTATTTATTGGCTTAGATGCAGGTAGAGCAGTTTTAGTCGGTTCGGCTCCAGATAATTTAGAACGATACACTAGAGATTACGATATAAGTACAGTAGGACAAACAACCTTTGGTCAAGCAGCAACAGTTACACAAACTGGAACAGCTGCTTATACCAATTCTTATTCTGCAAGTTCTGTTCAAGCTTTTGCAGTAGCTGGTGATGCCTCTTTATTAACTATAGCGAATCCTGATATAATTAAACCAGAGCAAGTAACTTCTGCTGAAATTGGTTATAGAGGTAAATTCAATAAAATAATTGTAGATTTTAGCACTTATTATAATAATTACGAAGACTTTATTTCTCAAGAAGTAGTTATTGCACCATTATATGGTACAGTAGGAGATGGAGGTTTATCTATTGCAGCATTAGCAAATGGAGACTCTCAAGCTTACAGCACTTTTACAAACTCAGAAGTTGACGTAAACTCTTATGGCGCATCTATTGGTTTGTCTACAAAAGTATTAAATGGCTTTGATTTAGGTGGTAGTTATACATATACTAAATTAGACTTCGATCAAGCTTCAGATCCAGATTTAATGACAAACTTTAACACACCAGAACATAAGTTTAAAGCCTCTTTTGGTCACACAGAAGTAGTTAAAAACGTTGGTTTTAACCTAACATACAGATTTAGTGATGATTATTTCTGGGAAGCAACTTTTGGAAGCGGTATCGTTCCAGAATTTCATGTCTTAGATGCGCAAGTAAACTTTAAAGTACCAAGTTTAAAATCTGTAATAAAAGTTGGAGCTTCTAATCTTACAGGTTCGGAATACTTTACGGCATTTGGCACAGGATTTATAGGCTCTATATATTACGCATCATTAACAATTAATAACTTATAAAAATGAAGATATTTAAAAACTTAAAATATTTAGGACTTATTGCTTTAGCTATGGGTTTTACAGCATGTAATGATGAAGAAGATTTTGAAGAATTTTTAGACCAACCACCAATGGATGCGGTTGTACTTCCTGCATTAAATGCAGGTTCAGCAGATTTTTCAAATTACGTAGCATTAGGTGCTTCTTTTACAGCTGGATTTACAGATGGAGGATTATTTAAAGCTAGTCAAGAAGATTCTTTTCCAAATACAATAGCAAAACAATTTGCTAATGCAGGTGGCGGAACTTTTACGCAACCTTTAACAGCAGATAACTTTGGTGGCTTAGCCGTTGGAGGTAATAGAATACAAGAGCCAAGATTAGTATTTGGTGGTGCTGGACCAGTACCTTTAGAATCTATTATTGGACCTGTTACTGTGGGAACTGATTTATTAGCTCCTCCAACAGGGCCTTTTAATAATTTTGGAGTACCTGGAGCTAAAAGTTTTCATTTAGTTGCACCTGGATATGGTAGCTTAGCAAACCTTTCTGCTGGGTTAGCAAACCCTTATGCAGTTCGTTTAACTGGAGCTACTCCAAATGCATCGATTGTAGAATTAGCAGTGGCTCAAAACCCAACATTTTTTACTTTAAGTGAAATTGGAGGTAACGATGTTTTAGGTTATGCTACTACAGGTGGTGATGGTACAAACCTTATTACACCAACAGCTACTTTTGACTTTGTTTTAGATGCTATGGTAAACGCTTTAACAGCTAACCCTAACACTAAAGGCGCTATAGGTAATATACCAAATATTACAAGTCTAGCACACTTTACAACTGTACCATTTAATGCTCTAGATCCAAATGATGAGGATACAGGAGCCGCTTTTTTAGCTCAAGTACCAGTTTTAAATGCAACTTTCGCTCCATTAAATCAAGCCTTTGCCTTCTTAGGAATGCCAGAAAGAGCTATTATGTTTTCTGAAACAGAAGCTAGTCCATTAGTCATTCACGATGAAACTTTACCAAATATTCAAGCACAACTAAATGCTGTATTAATAGGTGGAGGATTGGATGCTCCTACTGCTGGAGTTTTATCTGCTCAATTTGCACAATCTAGACAAGCTACTCAAGCAGATTTATTTGTATTACCTAGCGCTTCTATAATTGCACAAGTTAATATAGATTACTTTACACAATTAGTAACAGCTGGAGTTCCAGCTGCAACGGCTGGACAATTATCTGTAAATGGTATTACTTTTCCTTTAGCAGATAAATGGGCATTATTGCCAAGCGAGCAGGCAGAAATTGCAGATGCAACTACAATATACAATAATTCAATTTCTAATATTGCTTCAAGTAAAGGCTTAGCTTTAGTAGATTTAAATACTATTTTAGCTCAGGCTGCTTCAAGTGGTATTCAGTTTAATGATTTTAATTTAACTACAAGTTTAGTAACTGGTGGATTAATTAGTTTAGATGGTATACATTTAACAGCTAGAGGTTCTGCTATAATGGCAAATTCTTTCTTAGATGCTATTGATACTACTTATGGATCTAACTTTAGAGCTTCAGGTAATGTAGCTAAAGCAGATGATTTTGGTGTAGCTTATTCGCCTTTATTACAATAATAGCAACAAAACAACATACTTAAAAACGTCTTCAAACTGAAGGCGTTTTTTTATGCTTAAAAAAGCTTTGAAAACAACTTTTTTTTTAAATTAAATCTCCTATCTTTGCACGCGAAAACCGAAGGTGTTTTCAAAAAAATAAATCGCATAATTTAAATAGATAAGTAATGTCAAAAGTTACAGGTAAAGTTGCACAAATAGTAGGTCCAGTAATCGATGTTGAATTCGGAGCTGGTTTTGAACTTCCAAAAATTTACGATTCATTAGAAATCAATAGACCTGACGGTTCTATTTTAGTACTAGAAGTACAATCTCACATTGGTGAAGATACAGTACGTACTATTGCTATGGACTCGTCTGATGGTTTAAGTAGAGGAACAGAAGTTAATGCTACTGGAGCTCCAATACAAATGCCTATTGGTGGAGATATTTACGGACGTCTATTTAATGTAATTGGTGATGCCATTGATGGTTTAGGAGATTTACCTAAAGCTGGTGATGCAGGCTTACCTATTCACAGAAGTGCACCTAAATTTGAAGATTTATCAACTTCTACAGAAGTTTTATTTACAGGTATTAAAGTAATCGATTTAATTGAGCCTTATGCAAAAGGTGGTAAAATTGGATTATTTGGTGGAGCTGGAGTAGGTAAAACAGTATTAATTCAAGAGTTAATTAACAATATTGCAAAAGGACACGGTGGACTTTCTGTATTCGCAGGAGTAGGAGAAAGAACACGTGAAGGAAACGATTTACTACGTGAAATGTTAGAGTCAGGAATTATCAAGTATGGTGATGACTTTATGCATTCTATGGAAGAAGGTGGTTGGGATCTTCAAAAAGTGGACAAAAATATAATGAAAGAGTCTAAGGCTACTTTCGTATTCGGACAAATGAATGAGCCACCTGGAGCACGTGCACGTGTTGCCTTATCTGGTTTAACAATTGCTGAATATTTTAGAGATGGAGCTGGAGATGGACAAGGAAAAGATGTACTTTTCTTCGTTGACAATATCTTCCGTTTTACTCAAGCAGGTTCTGAAGTATCAGCATTACTTGGTCGTATGCCATCTGCTGTAGGTTACCAACCTACTTTAGCAACAGAGATGGGAGCAATGCAAGAGCGTATTACTTCAACTAAAAAAGGTTCTATTACATCTGTACAAGCGGTTTACGTTCCTGCAGATGATTTAACAGATCCAGCACCAGCAACAACATTTGCTCATTTAGATGCAACAACAGTATTATCTCGTAAAATTGCAGAGTTAGGTATTTATCCTGCAGTAGATCCATTAGATTCTACTTCAAGAATTCTTACTGCAGATATTTTAGGTGATGAGCATTATGACTGTGCTCAGAGAGTTAAAGAGTTATTACAACGTTATAAAGAATTACAAGATATTATCGCCATTTTAGGTATGGAAGAATTATCTGAAGAAGATAAAATGGCTGTAGGTAGAGCTAGACGTGTACAACGTTTTTTATCTCAACCTTTTCATGTTGCTGAACAATTTACTGGCCTTAAAGGTGTTTTGGTAGATATTAAGGAAACTATAAAAGGATTTAACATGATTATGGATGGTGAGTTAGATCACTTACCAGAAGCAGCGTTTAACCTTAAAGGTTCTATTGAAGAAGCTATCGAGTCTGGAGAGAAAATGCTAGCAGAAGCGTAAATTAGTAAGCAGTACTCAGTATTCAGTCCTCAGTGTGGCTGCAAACTGTTAACTGCTGACTGCAAAATAAAAGAATATGTATTTAGAAATTGTATCACCAGAAGCAACCTTATTTAGTAGCGAAGTAGATGCTGTAATTGTACCAGGAGTTAATGGTGAGTTTCAGATGCTTAACAATCACGCAGCTATTGTTGCTGTATTAACAGAAGGAACTGTTAAGATAAACACACATACGCAAAGCAATATTGTGTTTGATGATCTAAACGCTAATGTTGTACCTCATCCAGATGACAATAAAGTATTGACAGTAAAAATCAATTCTGGAACACTAGAAATGAAAGATAATAAAGCTATTATTTTAGCTGATTAATTTTATAAAAAAACGCGAAACTAAAGTTTCGCGTTTTTTAGACACTATCCCAAAATCTGTGTAAGTTAAAAACTCAGGATTAAATTATTTATAGTTTAATCCTTTTTTCAAATATAGCTAAAAATTGATTTAGTATGA
>NZ_JALZVX010000079.1 GCF_023299985.1 Lacinutrix sp.
AAAAATTTGAGTTTCGTCTGGTAAATTGGTAGGAAAGTTGAAGGTCGTTATATTTCCTACGTCTTGATTGTTTACAATATCTGTTCCTCCTGAAGTAGTCCCAACTGTTAAAATATAACCAGTTGCATTACTGATTACAGTCCACGATAAATCTGAAATTACAGAGACATCTACTGCTCCATTTAAAGGTGTTATTAAATTGGTACATAACGGAACTGTAATTGTCTCTGTAGTAAAACTTTCTTCTACACAACCTGTTGCTGCGCCTGATGAATTGTATGGAATTACAGTAACAAAAATTTCTGTGCTTTCAGGTAAATCGTTTGGCAAATTGTAAGAAAACACATTTCCAACATCAAAATTATCTAAAATATCATTTCCTCCTGACGTGGTTCCAACTGTTAATGTATAACCGTCTGCAATAGCTATGTTATCCCAATTAATATCTGTTGTTACAGGAACATTTATTATACCATTATCCGGATTATCAATAAATGTGCAATCTGGTATAGTTACAAAAGCTTCTGTGGTAAATGTTTCTTCAAAGCATCCTGTTATATTTCCTAAACCATTATAAGGTGCTATAGTTACGTATATTAAAGTGGACTCTGGTAAATTAATTGATGGATTATATACTGTTATGTTTCCTACATCTATAGCATTAGCTATGTCTGTTCCACCAACAGTAGTTCCCATTGTAACTACATAACCTGTTGCGAAATCACTAGACTCCCACTCTATATTTGTTGTCAAAGCTATATTTACAGCTCCATCTAATGGTAAAAGTAGGTTAGTACAAGTCGTTGGACTTTCTATCGTGCCAGTTGTAAAACTAACTTCAGGACAACTTAAAGTATTACCACTATAAAAATATGGTGTTATAGTAACATAAACTTGGGTGCTTGGCGGAAAATTAGTTCCTAAATTATAATTAGTAACATCACCAACATCTACATTATTTAAAATATCTGTTCCTCCGGCTGTTGTCCCAATACTAATAAAATAACCACAAGCTCCTAAATTGTCTGACCATTCTAAAGTTGCATTTAAGGCAACATTTGTTGCTCCAGCAACTGGTGCTGTTAACATAGCGCAATTCTCAGGAGGAGACGTGATGTTTAACGTAATATCGTTTCTTATTAATAATAAATTTTTTCCATCAGTTCCTGCTGGATCTGCATTTTCAAAAGGCACCAAATCGCTAGTTATTTCAGAATGATATACTGCTGCATCACAACTATTAACAGATGTTAAAACATATGTAGGAGCATCTGGAGCTCCAGGAATAGCAACACCATCTTTAAACCAAGTGTAATGGTTTTGTGCACCTGAACAAACTGTAGTTAGAGTAACACTATCTCCAGCAGTTGCATTAATGGTATCAACAATATCTACTTTAGCTTGTGGTGCATATTCATAAACTTGAATAACAACATCTGGAGATGGTCCAATAGATTGAGTTGTTGTTAAATCTACAAGACCTAAATGTTGATTTTCAAAATCACCATATTCAAATCTATTTTCTTTAATATTTAATCGAAATCGTCTTGTTTGTAATGTAGGATTATACAATACATAAAAATCTGGAACTGTGCCAGATAATAAATTATTATTGGCTATAAAGCTACCTCTTAAGCTTCCACTATTAGAAATAATAGTAGAAAACTGATTGAGAATATCGTTACCAGGAAAGATATTGAAAGATAAATCGAAAGAAGATAAATTAATGTTCTGAGAAATATCTAAAGACTCTACTTGATTATTTGATATATTCAAATTAGTAAGGCCTATATTCTGAGTTAAGTCAAGACCTGTTCCTGTAAACAGGTTATAGTTTAAAGTTACCCAACGTAAACTTATATTATTTGTAACATTTAAATTAGTAATTTGATTACCTCCTAAATTTAAAGTTTCTAATTCAATATTTTGTGATAAATCTACAGTTGGTGCTATTTGATTAGTATGCGCATTTAATGTGTCCAATAAAGGGTTTTGAGTGACATCTAAAGTTAATAAATTATTGTTGTTTAAATTTAAGTTTTTAAGAATTGGGTTTTGAGTAACGTTTATAGAATTCATATCATTGTCATTCAAATCTAATCTATCTAATACTAAATTTTGAGTGACATCTACTACCAATGGTACTGAGGAATTAATAGTTATACTTAAATTTTCAAGATTGGGTAATGTAGAGAAATCCAGTGGGTTTTGAATATCATGTAAAATAATAAAAATATTATCTAAGGTAATTGAATTGGGTAATAATAAATTCTCTACATAAGTTCCCCAAAAATAAAGACTTTCTAAATTAGAATAGTTTGAAATATCTATTATTGGGATATCTATACTAGTGAAATTTAAATATTTCAAATTACCGTGTTCGTTAGGTAATGTTATTACTGTATTTACTTCACTACCTATAATCTGTAAATTTTCTAAGCCATCTAATAGAGAAAAATCTAATGTTGGGTCAGCAAGGCTTCTAATATTTACATTTGTTAATGTATTAGTTATTGGTAAAATAAAGTCTGTAAGGTTTTTAAGCCATCTAAATTCAATAGAAATTAAATTAACATTTTGAGATAAATCTAGAGTTGTAATAGGTGCAGAAAGTGTTGCATTTGAACTAGTTTCTATATAAAGATTTTCAAGTAGTATATTTTGTGTTAAGTCTAAATTTAATAATGCTTCGTTGTCATCAATTCTAAAATTAATAAGTTGTGTTAATCCCGTTAAATCTATGTCAATAATGTGATTAGTTCCTGTATCAAAATCCGTAACATTTGTAAAAGCATTTATTCCTGTTATATCTACAATACCATTATTCCCGAGATTTAAAATTGTTACTGCTTGCGCATCAATATTTAAAATATCGCCATTTAATCCATTAGTATCTATGCCTTGGTTTATTAATTCTTGTTCAAAATTAGTATCAGGAATAACTGTAGTCTGTGCTAAACTAGAAGAAAACATCGATAAGAATAGTAAAACACATAATGCTTTAATATTTATTGAAAAGTAAAAAAGTAATCTTGAAACAGATAAAACAAATTTATCTCTAATCATATTAGTTAAAATTAATTATTAAACTAATTGCGAAAATAACTTTAATAATTGAATTCGAAGTACCATATAAGCAAGTGGAACTCTTTTATTCTTTGTTTTCTGATACTTTTAATTTTTTAACATTTTGTCGATACTCAGAAGGCGTAATACCAGTATGATTTTTAAAAGCTCTGTTAAACGATGTTTTACTATTAAAACCAGAATCGAATGCAATTGCCATTATTTTAGAATCCTTATACTTTAAATTTTTAATACGATTTTGGACTTCTAACACACGGTATGAATTAATAAAACTATAAAAATT